>JALXDB010000065.1 GCA_026990615.1 Spirochaetota bacterium | reverse complement strand
AACCAAATCATTTAAGATTAAGAAAAGGCCTTCTCAAAATTACCAGAATCCATCCGACAATATCGACAATAACCACATTCCACCGGCAGGTGGAATCGAAACCACTGGAAACCCTACTGGAAATCCGGATGAAATTAATCAAAAACCTTCTGTAATAGAAAATCCTCAGCCCGAAACAAATACGACATCGGGAGAAAATATCCAAACTCTCGAGCAAACAGTTGAAAACCCCGCTGCAGCCAATGAAAACAGCAGCAGTACGGGTAACATTATCAATGGCTTACAGGATAAGACCACTACAGCAGAGGAAGAACCCGCGTCTTCTAACCCTTCCGGTGTAGACTCTCAAAATAATTCACAGGGAAACTGAGGGAAGCAGTATGCCGTTCACAGGAAATAGAAAAGTAAGGTTTGTATACTCGGGGTATGCGGACGGCTACAAAAATATGGCAATTGATGAGGCCGTTTTAATCGGCCTGCAGGAGGGAGTATCCGATCCAATCCTGAGAATTTATAAATGGGACCCGCCGACCATCTCTATAGGTTACTTTCAAAGACACAGCGATATAGATTTTGAAAAGTGCAGCGAAGACGGAATAATGGTTGTCCGCAGGCTAACAGGTGGACGGGCTGTACTTCACGATATCGAGCTCACCTACAGTATACTATTTACCGAAGATGATTTTACCCCCTTTAAGAAAAAAGAGATATTTGAATACATAGCAAGAGCATTAACAGAATCCCTGCACCTGCTGGGTATAGACGCAAAAATGGCAGAAAAATCACGCGGTGATTTAAAATCTCCCAACTGTTTTGCATCACCCGCCCAGTATGAGATAGAAACAAAGGAAAAGCAAAAACTCATAGGGAGCGCCCAGGTAATTAAAAAAAATGTAGTTCTGCAACATGGGGCCATTCCCCTAACAACTGCCTATTCAAGAATTGACAAATATCTTACCAAAGATTCTCAGAAAAAGAAAAGTGCAACATCACTTTCAACATGGGCAAAAAAGAAGATCAAAGATGAAGAACTTCTAAAAGCCCTGAGAAACGGATTTTCAAAATATTTTCCTCTAATCGAAGGTGAACTCACAGAGTATGAATTGAAGCTCACAGATGAACTGGTTAAAAATAAATATTCAAAAGATGAGTGGAACAAAATGAAATAGATACAGGTCGTATTACTGGTTTGCCTGGGCTTTTCTCTTATTTTTCACTATCCTGAACATTTCATACAGGTTTTTAACAACAATGCGATCTTCAAATATCTGTATCTTGCCGGTATTTGCATAGTGGTTTAAAACTTCTTTTACTTTCTTTTCCTTTTCACCGCACCAATGAGCAATCTCTTCAACTGTGGTATTAAAGGTTACCGGTTCGGTGGTTTTAGGTGATATACCCTGATTTTCAGCAAGCATTAAAAACACATCGCACACCTTGGATTCAACATCCGGCAGGGTTAAAATAAGCAAGCGCCTCTTGGCATCGTATATTCTGTTTGAAAATATCTTCAAAAGTTTGATTGCAAGTTGAGGATTGCTCTGAAGAAGCATATTGAAGTTTTCTTTGTTAAACTTTAGGACTTTGACTTTATCTATCGCAATAGCGGTTGCACTTCTGGGTTGATTTTCAAGGATAGCCATCTCGCCGAATATATCTCCCGGATTGAGTATATCCAGCGTCTTTTCCATATCCGAAACTATTTTAGTTACTCTGACTCTACCTTCCTGAAGCAGATAAAATTCATTCCCTGGTTCATATTCACAAAAGATTATATCCCCCGGCTGATAGGTTACACCAAACTTTTCGAACATAGTCTGATCCATCTTCATATTTAAAAACCCCAGCTCCTATTTTTTCAGGCTTGCAAGCTCCTTTTTTGCCCTCCTATCCACCGGACTCTCTGGCAGCATTTTCAAAACTTTATTAAAAAAAGAAGCAGCTCTATCAAGGTCTCCCAGCTTTTTATATGCAATCCCTATATTGAACAGGGCATCTTTTAAGTTTTCATCTTTAGGAAATCTCTTAATCAGGTTGGTAAAAACAGCAATTGCTTCTTTATATTTTTTCATTGCCAGCAGGCACCTACCCATTTCAAACTCAATTTTAGGAATATACTCCTGCGCTCCCTCCTTGAGGGAACCCGATGCATGAAGAGTTTTGAATAACTTATATGCCTCTTCGTATTTCTCCTGCGAGAATAGGCTCACAGCATCATAAAATTTGTTTGCTATATCGATATCTTCACCACCAGAAGAACCTGTTGTTTCTGAAGATTCGATTTTTTCGCCTTCAGCTCCCTCTCCCTTTACAAGGTCTGTGTAGGTTCCTATTCCTTTACCTTCCAGGGCATTCTGAATGGCCTTCAATCTCTCCTTTGCCTGTGATGAATACGCCCCATTGGGATAATGCTTGAGATAAGTTTCATAGACATACTTTGCCTGTTTATACTTGTGATTCTTTAAATAATACTCTCCAATATTG
>JALXDB010000064.1 GCA_026990615.1 Spirochaetota bacterium | reverse complement strand
AAGAGTATAAACCTGGTTTCAACCATAAGGGTGTCGCTTAATTTGTAGCCATCAAAGAAGCCATGGCTATAGCAGAGGTACACTCCACCAAATCTGGGGAATTTTTTACTTTTAATCTCCACGCCAGTATAAAAGGATACAAAGAAGCTCCTTGATGATTCATATTCACTAATCAGGGGGGATATACCGCCTCTGATTCCCGCCGTTAATGCCCACTTTACGGTTTTTATAAATCTATAGCCAAGGTAGGCTGATACAGGTAGAGAATAAAAAGGTCCGTAATAAAAGTAGCCCCTGTAGTTGGACCTGAAAGCATAGATAAACGCCATGTCCAATCCCATTTCAACTCTATCCGCTATGGTGTACCCTATATCAATGCCTCCGCCAATGGAGGGGAGGAGTTTTAGTTCAAATCCTTCTATCTCGCTCTCTATTATGTAGCTTCCTCCCTTCATGCTCCCTATCAGAACTGGACTGCTGGAAAAGGCCAGTACAGGTATAATCATTACGATTACAAAGATGATTACCGAAATCCCCGCTCTATTAATATTCACCCCTTGCTCCTTATAGAAATAGTTTAATCCACAATGCAGGTTTATTCTAACAATTTTAATTCGTTTTTTATAATTTCCAGAGCCTGGCCGGCGGATTTTGCTCCTTTTATCCTGTAGTCTCTTCTGTTATCCAGTTGTTTTCCCACGAGTGTTGCCGAAATTCCTCCCGCATCCTCCATAACTACAATCGGCTTTTTATACTGCCAGGCCATTGAAATTTCACTGAGGGTACCACTTCCCCCCTCAATTGCTATTACTGCATCGCTACTGCAGGCTATAATCATATTTCTGGCGTAGCCTATTCCCGTTGCAATTGCAATTCCTATATATGGATTTGCATCGTTTTTTTCGGTACCCGGCAGTATCCCTATAATTCTTCTGGTATCGCCTCCTGACTCTTCGTAAGCACCTCTGCTTGCGGCTTCCATAACGCCACCAAGACCCCCGCATACCAGGGTAAAGCCGGACCGGATAATCTCCTTTCCAACTTCAAATGCGACCTTTTTGGCAATCTCAGAAGCCGAAGATGAACCAATAACACCTATTAAAATTTCTCTTCCAGACATAGCCAGTCTCCATGAATCTTTAATGTAAAAATAGTGTTCATTGATAAGTGTTTAATAGATAGAATAATATTTATTTTGTTCAAAAGGCACTAAATTATATCTATATTGACTTAATTGACAAAATTTGTTATTATTATTGTGGGAAAAAATAAAAGAATGAGAGGTGGTAATAGTGGTAAAGTATGAAGTTGGTTCCAAGGTTGTGTATCCTCTCCACGGTGTTGGTATAATTAGTAGTATAGAAGAAAAGACTGTGTTAGGCAAGACCCATTCGTATTATATCATAAAGCTTGGTATATCGGACATGACAGTTATGATCCCGGTTGAAAAATCTGAAGAACTGGGATTGAGGAAAGTTGTTTCGCATAAAGATGTTGAAAGTGCTCTCAAATTGATAAAAGGTGAGATAACCAAGATAGAAGAAGATTGGAAGGAGAGATACCAGCAGAACTTTGAGAAAATGAAAAAAGGATCACTAATAGACGTTGCCGAGGTTGTAAGAAATCTCTACCATAGAAACAAAATAAAGGAACTTTCCATAATGGAAAAGAAGCTGTATGAAAATGCCTTCAGGCTGCTTGTAGATGAAATAGCATACGTTCTGGATATCGATAAGGAAAAGGCACGGGACCTGATTGCTGAGGGACTGGAATCCAGTGTAAACAGGAGCCAGAGCAATCAGTAGCAGAAATATAGATCACCTTTTTATGCAAAAATTGCATAAAACTAACTTAAAGTAAAAAGTAGATAGAAGCAATTCATGGCTTCTTCAGTGAATCTGCCGGCTTTTCCCGTATGTTGTTACATATCCATAAGGGAAACAAACAGAATTAAACCTGACAGGAGAATTCGTTTTGATAATAAGAATTGTATTTGTAGTTGTATCGGTACTTACTGCCCTTTTTACTAATCTCCACCAGGAAAATTACTATATCTATCCTATAATAGTTTTTGCAGCTACCACTTTAATTGTTCTTGCTGAATACTATATTAAGGGATTCCAGAAAGAAAATGTTACGAAGGTTTTTAAAGGAACTGTATCGGGGCTTTTAATAGGGCTGCTTTTATACGGTATTGTATATACTCTGGGGCTAAAACCTAATCTGTTTTACAAATTGATTATTTATCTTACATCTCTCTATTTTGGGGTAACTGTTGTATCGCACCTCAGTTTTGGAGCAGGCATTATTCCTCCTCCTGCAGCCGCAGGACTTCAGCCGGAGTCTCTTAAAATACTTGATACCAGTGTGATAATTGATGGGAGGATTGCAGATATTATAGACACAAAGTTTATTGAAG
This sequence comes from Spirochaetota bacterium, assembly GCA_026990615.1. Classification (GTDB taxonomy): domain Bacteria; phylum Spirochaetota; class B62-G9; order B62-G9; family B62-G9; genus JALXDB01. Next base: position 5,984 of record JALXDB010000064.1, on the reverse strand, counting down.
GGGTGCTGATAGTTCCTAAATTTGTCCTTGATGAACTACAGCAGATCGCAGATTCGGCGGATTCGGTTAAGAGGGCAAGGGGGAGAAGAGGACTGGATGTACTGAACAGATTGAAGAAGGATAAGAATACGTTGATCAGGATCACAGACCAGGATTTTCCGGAGATCCCCGATGTTGATTCAAAGCTGGTAAAACTTGCCAAAGCCCTGAATGCGAAGATTATAACCAACGATTTTAACCTTTACAAAGTTGCAGAGATACAGGGGGTTCCGGTCTTAAGTATAAATCAACTGGCCAGTGCTCTGAAGCCGATAGTTATACCGGGAGAGAAGATGAAGATAGTGGTGATAAAAGAGGGAAAAGATCCCGGTCAGGGTATAGGATACCTTGACGACGGTACTATGGTTGTTGTGGACTCCGGAAAGAGGTACGTTGGAGAAGAGGTTTACGTTACTGTGACAAGCGTTCTTCAGACTCCCGCAGGAAGGATGATTTTCGCAAAAGTAGACCATGATTAAGGGAAAACTATATCTGGTAAGCACGCCAATTGGGAATTTGTCGGATATAACCTACCGGGCAGTTGAGGTGCTTGGAGAGGTCGACTACATTATATGTGAAGATACAAGAGTCACAAGAAAGCTATTAAATCACTACAGTATAAGTAAGCCTCTCATCTCATTTCATTCAAAAAGCAGCCGTGCTGTGGTGAGCCGTATAATTGAGATGCTTGAAACCGGCAAGAATCTGGCCCTTGTATCCGATAGCGGCACGCCTATAATATCGGACCCGGGCTGTGTTATTACAAGGGAAGCGGTTAAAAAAGAGATAGATATTGTTCCTATTCCCGGCCCATCGGCCGTTCATTCAGCTATTGTTTGCTCGGGTTACTGTGTTTCCTCGTACCATTTTCACGGGTTTATTTCTCCTAAATCCGGGAGAAGAAAGAGAAAGTTTGAGGAGATTAAAGGGGAGAAAACAGTTCACGTGTTTTATGAATCTCCCCATCGTTTGTTAAATTTTTTAAAGGACCTGCAGGAGGTACTCGGTAATATCCAGATATCTGTATCCAAAGAGATGACAAAGCTGTACGAAAAGAGCTATAGAGGCAGGATTGGCAGTGTTATAAAGGAGATAATGAAGGATGGCGTAAAAGGGGAATATACGATAGTTGTTAACAATGCCGTCGGTAACAGGCAAAACCGTAACAAAAGTTCTGAATATTCAGGAAATTCTGATGAGCGTAGGCAAAAAGCTGTAGAATAATAACTCATTTATTGCTTAATAGTTGTTTGCAAAAATCTTTTGATTGAGTTATTATATTACTGGGATTGTTAGTTGGTATTCAGTTGTTTTTCTTTAAATAATTTAAGATTGGGGTTAAATTTTCCGATATATCAATTGAGAAAAGGAGAGGATGAAAAATGACAATAGATAGAATAGGTCCATTAAATAAGATATTAAAGACCCAGAGCGGGGTTAAGGTCAAGAAGAGTAAAGGCGGTGAAAAGGGAGACAGGGTGGAGCTTTCCGATGAGGCCAAAAAGATGGCTGAAATTTCCCAGGCAGAAGCGAAGGCAAAAGCGGCTCCTGATATCAGACCTGAATTGACTCCTGAAAGGATTAAAGAATTAAGGGATAAGCTGGAAGATCCCGATAAATATCTCACAAAAGAGATTGCTGAAAAGATTGCAGAAAAGATAGTCGAGTCCTTTGGAATAAAGACCAAGTAAAAAGTTTAGGGTTATGCTAATATCACATATATGGGCGGAGGGGACTCCGCCTTTTTTTATTATCTTTTGTTATTGATTTTTTATTTCTGATTGGCCGGTGTTTCGGAATTTTGGAAATTCCGGCGGAACTCCATTATTATTTAATTTAGATATCAATTCTGATTTATCGTAAAGGGGTATTGGATGAGAATATCCGAATTTACTATCCCGACGAAGGTAGAGTTTGGCGTCGATTCGCTGGCAAGACTCGGGCATTTTATAAGCTCCATTGGAGACAGAGTTTTTATAATAGTCGATAATCTGGTTGCCGATTCTGATATACTTCAAAATGTAGAAGGAATACTCAAAAGCAAAAATATTGAACCGATAGTTTACGATGGGGTGCTTCCGGGTGCGGATTCATCCGTTATTGATGAAGTAGCTTTAATAGCAAGAAAGTCAAGGGCCAATGTTATTATAGGAATCGGAAGTTCAAGGGTGTGCAATATAGCAAAGATAGTATCCTTTTTATGCAAAAATGAGGGTGACCTGATGGATTATATACTCGGCAGGGAGGGAAACGGGGACAGGGTTGCATATGTTGAGATCCCCGTCGTGTTTCGGGAGATATATTCCCTGACCGGGTCAGCTTTCTTAACAGACGCCTCCGATCAGACCAATAAGGTTATATCGCCTGATGGAATGGGTACAGATATACTTCTTATAGATCCGGCTATAATGTCTTCAATTCCCGTAGATACAGCCGCCTATATAGCCCTGGATATACTTACGCTTTCAATTGAAGGATATATTTCTCTCAAGGTGAATCCTCTTGTTGAGCCTGTATTGCTCAGGGGGATTGAAATTGTATACTACAATCTGCAGAACTACATAAAAAACCCGCTTGATGTAACCACTAGAGAGAATCTATGTATAGCAGGGCTTTTCATAGCGATTGCCAATATTATTACAGGATTTGGTATTGCCTTTTCACTTTCAATGGGTATGAATGGTAAAAGCAGGATATCGAAATCCATTGCATCTTCCATACTCCTGCCGTATATAATTGACTACAACCTGAATGTAGCAGCACCACGTTTTGCTAAGATAGCCAGGGTAATGGGAAAGGATATTGAGGGGCTTGAAGAAACAGAAGCGGCTGAAAAGGCCATAGAGGCTATAAAGGAGTTTAAGGAGTCTCTTGGAGTTAAGCTCTATAAAAACTTTAAGGAGCTAAACCTCGCCAAAGATGACCTTGCCGAAGCGGCCGAAGTAGCTGTAAGGTTTGAGGATATAAACTCAATTCCGAGAAGAGCCTCATTTGAAAACCTTATGGAGATACTGGAGAAGGCTTATCAGTAGGTAGAGCAGTAAGTTGATCAAATAGAGTTTTCACATAATTTTTCATAGAATAGATCGGGCTACAGGTAGGTCAGACTGCATTCATTTTGTAATTTGGATGCAGTATAACTATACCGCCGAGTTTTAACGTTCGTTACAGCTTACGATTAAACCGTTTTTTGCTAATACCCACGGCTCTTTCTTTTTAAACTGTCCATTAATTCAGTTTATGCCATAAGTATTAAGATCAATTCAACAACATAAAAGGCGGTAGAAAAGCGGTAAAGAATACCAGATCAGTATCAGGAAACGAAACCATTGATTAACAGGTGACGAAAGAGTATATCAAAGAGGATATCAAAGAGCCCTTTTCTATTTTTCTACAGTTGTTCTCAGAATGTTGTTGCAATTTATTTATATTCGGGATGGTTCTTAACTGCCCTGTACCACTCTACGCTCTCCTTTACACCATCTTCTGTTGTATGGGTGGGAACATAGTTCAAAAGCCTTTTTGCCTTTTCAGTGCTAAAGCTGTAATCTCTGGATGATATTGCTATTCGATATGGAGTCAAAAAGGGAGGCTTCCGGGAGCCGACTGCCCGGTAAATGAACTCCATAATCTTTGCAACTGCCATTAGCGGGGATGCCGGGATATATAGCCTTGGAGGTTTCGCTTTTAGTTCTGATGAAAACAACTTCAGGAACTCTATCCATGGAATATCATTGGAGTCGGAGATGTTAAAAGCCTCACCCACACCTTTTTCCGTTTTTACAGCCAGTTCGGTTGCCCTGCACAAATTCTTTACATAGCACGGCGATGTCAATGGCCTGCCGCCATTTACAAATCCGATGAGCCCTTTTTCCAGTGTCTGTATGAGGGGATATGTGAAAGAGTAGTCCCCTGGTCCGAATACATTGGATGGTCTTATAACGATAATTTCGATTTTATCTTTTAATTTCCACAACTCTTTTTCAGCAAGAGCTTTGGTTATGCAGTAGTTGTTGTTGAAGGGGGCAAAAGGTTTATCTTCTTTTGTATTTACATTCCCGTTAAACCCGTATACAACAGTGGAGCTGAAGTGAATAAATCGTTTCACCCCGGCCTCTATTGACCTTTTTACGAGGTTAATCGTTCCTTCGTAGTTGGTTTTATAGAATTCGCTGTATTTACCCCAATCGCTGGCCTTACCGGCAGTATGAATAACAACATCGATCCCTCTCAAAGTATCACCGGATATGCTTTCCAGGGAACTGTATTTGAGTTTATAATCCCTTCCTTCAAGCCTGAATAGGTTTGAACTTTTTCTAACAAGGCCTGTAACACTGTATCCATCCATTTCAGAGAACATCTTCATCAAATGGGAGCCTATAAATCCATTGGCTCCTGTTATCATTATATTTTTTATCTTTTTGGTATTATTCATTTGTGTATTCTCCAGTCTGGTGTTCTTTTCCTGGTTCTTTTGCTTGATTGTAGTATGACTCTATCCAGTCTTTTAAAATATTATAACATTAATATAGTTTAAAAACTTGTTTTCTTTTTGTTAAATATCTTGTTATAATGAAATCAGCTTAGAATTAAAGATTTTAATTTAAATAAAATATTGGGGAGCGAAAAGATGGGTGAAATTGCTGTTAAAGAGGTTAAAACCGGCAGAGATTTAAAAAAGTTTTTTAATCTTCCGAGAAAGATATACCGGGACGATCCCTGTTATGTTGAGCCTCTCAGGATGGAACTTAAAAAGATGTTCAGCGAAAAGAAAAATCCATTTTTTAAGCATGCGAAAATTCAGTCTTATCTGGCATACATGGATCGGGAGGTTGTAGGAAGAATAACAGCGATTCATAACTGGCTCTACAATGATTACCATAAGGATAAAACAGGTTTTTTCGGTTTTTTCGAAACTATAAACGACCAGGATGTTGTAAATGCCCTCTTTTCAAGGGCCGAAGATTGGCTAAAAAGCAGAGGGCTGGAGGTTTCGCTTGGCCCAATGAGTTTTAGTACAAACGACATCTCTCCCGGTATCCTTATCAAGGGGTTTGAATATCCCCCCTATATTGATATGTCCCATGCAAGGCCTTACTACAGGGAGCTTGTTGAAAAAGCCGGATATGAAAAAGCTATGGATGTTCTTGCTTTCAGGATGCCCATACATCAGAAAATAGACGAAAGGGTTGAGAGACTGGCCAAGAGGGTTAAAGAAGAGAAAAATATTAACATAAGATTTTTCGATCCAAAACATTATGAAAGAGATATAAACATACTCAGGGATATATACAACTCCGCATGGAAGGATAACTGGGGTTTTGTTCCTATGACCGATGAGGAGTTTGCCGAAGCGGCAAAGAATTTTAACAAAATAAAGATTATTGAGCTCGCCCAGATAGCAGAGATAGACGGCAACCCTGTTGGCTTTTCTCTTACCCTGCCAAATATTAATGAAGCGCTTATTCATATGAATGGAAGACTGTTTCCATTTGGTATATTCAAGTTTTTATACTGGATGAAAAGGATAAAAGGATTGAGGCTCCTTTTGCTCGGGATAAAACCCGAGTTCAGAAAGCGTGGAGCTGATGTAATGCTTTTCTACTACAACATGGTTGAAGGACAGAAGCTGGGCTATACTGAAGGAGAGCTATCATGGATACTTGAGATTAACACACCGATAATTAAGGCTACCCAGTACGTTAAAGGTGAGGAGTATAAACGATACAGAATATTTCAGAAAAAGTTAGATTGATTATTGAGTATAATTTTATTTAATTTTTAATAGAAGTACATCAGATCTAAATCACATAATTCACCAGGGCTGAGGTATGAAGGGGATTGTTGTTGGTAGCGCCAATACGGATTTAATAATACATGTTGATAAGCTGCCTGCTCTTGGTAATACAGAAGTGGGCCATGGATTTACCAGAGGACCGGGTGGG
>JALXDB010000063.1 GCA_026990615.1 Spirochaetota bacterium | reverse complement strand
TCTTGTACTTCTCCCCTTCTCAATTCCCATCTTAATAAGCTGCCCGACACCTTCCTGATCAAGTACCTGGAAAGGATCCTTCTCAAGAATGCCTTTTTCAATGTACTCTGGTAGAAATACACCGGCATCATCCCTTGAATAACCGAATGTCATCTGGGTAAGGTCATTTGTACCAAAGCTGAAGAACTCTCCAACCTCTGCGATCTGGTCAGCAACCAGAGCAGCCCTTGGCACCTCGATCATCGTACCTACCAGATATTTAATTTCGACTCCCTCTTCCTTCATTACCCTTTCAGCTGTTTTTTCAGTTAGCTCTCTCAATATAGCAAGCTCTTTGACTGTACCAACCAGTGGAATCATTGCCTCGGGTTCTACCTTAACGCCCTGTTTTGACATATTGCACGCAGCCCTGAAAATTGCCTCAACCTGCATCTCGTAGATTTCTGGGTAGGTAATTCCCAAGCGGCAGCCCCTGTGCCCGAGCATCGGGTTAAACTCGGTCAGTGATTCAACCTTCTTCTTTAGCACCTCAAAGCTTACGCCCATATCTTTTGCAAGAGCCTCTATCTCTTCATCCTTTTTCGGTAAAAATTCATGGAGCGGAGGATCAAGCAGCCTTATTGTAACCGGCAGACCATCCATCTCCTTAAATATGCCCTCAAAATCTCCCTGCTGCATTGGGAGGAGTTTAGCAAGGGCTTTCTTTCTACCCTCTACATCTTCTGCAAGTATCATTTCTCTTACCGCATCAATCCTGTTGCCTTCAAAGAACATATGCTCCGTCCTGCAGAGTCCAATACCCTCCGCACCGAGTTTTCTTGCATTGCGGGCATCTTTAGGAGTATCTGCATTTGTTCTAACTCTTAACTTTCTGATCTCATCTGCCCAGCCCATCAACTCTGCAAAATCACCGGTTGGCTCAGGTTCAACAAGTTCAACCTTTCCTTTAATAACCTCACCGGTGGTACCATTTATAGTAATCCAGTCCCCCTCTTTAAACTTGATTCCGCCTATCTCACATTCCTTATCGCTTAAGATATGAACGTCCGAGCAGCCAACAACGCAGCACTTACCCATGCCCCTTGCCACTACAGCCGCATGGGATGTCATTCCACCTCTTGCTGTGAGTATACCCTGGGCAGCATTCATTCCGCCTATATCTTCCGGAGATGTTTCCACCCTGACAAGTATAACCTGCTTACCCTTTGCTGCTTCCTCCTCGGCATCCTTTGCGGTAAATACTATCTGTCCAACCGCAGCCCCAGGAGAAGCCGGAAGACCTTTGGCTATAACTTCAACTTTGGCCTTGGGATCGATCATAGGATGCAGGAGCTGATCAAGCTGGGAAGGTGACACTCTAAGAATAGCGGTCTCTTTGTCGATCAGGCCTTCTTTTACCATATCAACTGCAATCTTAACTGCTGCCTGGGCAGTTCTCTTTCCGGTTCTTGTCTGAAGCATGTAGAGCTTACCTTTTTCAATGGTAAACTCCATATCCTGCATATCTTTATAGTGCTGCTCCAGTTTGTCTTTTATTTCAACAAGCTGGTTGTATATTTCGGGCATATCCCTCTTCATATCATCGAGGGTTTCAGGTGTTCTTATACCTGCTACAACATCCTCGCCCTGGGCGTTCATTAAAAACTCACCGTAGAATTTCTTTTCTCCTGTGGATGGATCCCTCGAGAATGCAACACCTGTGCCAGAATCTTCACCCATATTACCGAACACCATGGTCTGTACGTTAACAGCAGTACCTAAAAGTCCCTTTATATCGTTAATTTCTCTATATTTGATTGCCCTTTCGTTGTTCCATGAACCAAAAACAGCATCTATTGCCTTCCAGAGCTGGTCAACTGGATTTTGAGGGAAATCTTCACCGGTCTTTTCTTTGTAGAGCTTCTTGTACTCCTTAACAACCTCTTTAAGATCTTCTGTTGTAAGTTCTGTATCCTGAGTTACTCCCTTTTTCTTCTTCTGAGCATCCAGAATTTTTTCAAATTCGTCATGCTCAATACCCATTACAACATTGCCGAACATCTGGATAAATCTTCTGTATGAGTCCCATGCAAATCTATCATTATTTGTAAGCTTTGCCAGGCCTTCGACTACCTCATCATTCAGACCTAGGTTTAAAACTGTATCCATCATTCCAGGCATTGATATAGCTGCACCTGATCTTACAGATACGAGAAGAGGATTATTCTTATCTCCAAACTTCTTTCCTGTTAATTCCTCAAGCTTTTTAAGGTTCTTCTCAACCTCTTCTCTCAGTCCGTCGGGATATTTTCTACCATGTTTATAAAAATAATCGCAAACCTCCGCACTGATAGTAAAGCCCGGCGGTACCGGTACACCAAGATTGGTCATCTCAGCCAGATTAGCACCCTTGCCACCAAGGATGTCCTTCATATCAGCTCTGCCTTCTGCTTTACCCCCACCAAAAAAATAAACATACTTTTTACCACTCATTGCAACCCTCCCCAAGAA
>JALXDB010000062.1 GCA_026990615.1 Spirochaetota bacterium | reverse complement strand
ATATTTGATCTTAAGAACCAGATTGTCAGATTTAGCGGAGCAGGGCATCCTATGCCTATACTTTACCACAAGAGAAATGATACAATAGATTTTATCCCCTCGGAGGGGTTCTTTATTGGAATGTTTGAAAACGCCGAGTACAAAGATGGAGTTAGAACCTTCCAGCCGGGAGATAAATTTTTAGCATATACAGATGGAATAATTGAAGCATACTCAAAGGAGAAATCAGAGCAATTTGGAGAAAAAAGGCTCAAAGAGAGTTTTATAAAGCATAAAGATAAACCGCTTGATGAAATGGTCGATGCAATTATTAGAGATGTAAAAAAGTTTATGAGAAAGAGCAGTTTTTATGACGACCTGACTATAGTTGCTGTGGAGTATAAGGAGTCTTAATATGGAATTAATGAAGCTCAATAAAATAATGGAAAAGATGAAGGAACTTCCAACTCTTCCAATAATTGCAAATCGTGTTCAGCAGATGCTTTACAATCCCAAAACAAACACATCGGAGCTTGCAGAAGTTATAGAAAAGGACCAGAGCATTACATCAAAGATACTTAAATTGATAAACTCTGCATTTTATTCGCTACCAGAACGAATAACAAATATCAGTCAGGCAATATCACATCTGGGTTATAAAAATATTTCCCAGATAGTCATGACTCTTTCAATCTTTGATTCTTTAAAGACAAAACACAACAATGTATTCGATAGGCGTGAATTCTGGCTGCATTCTATAGCGACCGCCGCTCTTGGAAAAAAAATTGCAGAAACAATGAAGTATCCAGAGCCTGAGGATGTTTTCACCTCCTGCCTCCTGCATGATATAGGAAAGGTGTTTATGGACGGTTTCTTAAAAGATGAGTTTAAGGCTGTTCTATCATACGCAGATGAAAAGAATATTTCATTTTACGATGCAGAGAATGCTATTCTTGGAGTAAATCATTCAATGATAGGGGAATGGATAGCAAGGTCATGGAAACTTCCGGTACACGTAATTGCAGCTATTAAACATCACCATCAACCCCTCGAGGAAAGAGAAGGTCTAGTTCTATCAAAGGATATATCTATTGACATAGTAAGATTGGCAGATATTGCTGTTAGAACAAAGGGCTTTGGCATTAATGGAGACGGTAAAAATTATAAACCCGCTATAACAGAAGATCTCTTTAAGAGACTTCCAATAATGAAGGACGATATTGAAAAAATAATACTGGTTATAAAAGATGAAATGGGTAAATACGAAGTCCTTCTAAACCTATCCTCATAAAGTTCTAACCGGTAACGATTTACAGAATTATAAGTACGGATGTTTATTCCACAAAGATCCTTGATAAAAACAGCAATTAAATGTTAGAATAGATGTCTGGTTTTGATATAAAATTAGTCTTTAATTTTTATATTAAGAAGGGGTAGATATGGAAGGTGTAGTAGATGAAGGGTTGAATGTAGAGAGCAGTAGCTTTTTTAATAAGAGAGGCTACAGAATAAACTATAAAATATGGAAGCCCATTAAAGGTGAGATAAAAAACAGTGCTATGGTTGTTCACGGGCTGGGCGAACATATTGAACGATACTCAGAATTTGCAAAGTTTATTTCAAACTTCGGATTTTTGACCTTCGGACTTGATTTTTACGGTTTTGGAAGGTCAGAGGGTAAACGGGGGCACGTTTTTTCAATTGAAGATTATATCTCTGATATGAAAACACTTTACAATATAGTTATAGATAGTTTTCAGTTACCCGGAAAAAGACTGGTGTTAGGACATTCCATGGGAGGGCTTTTGTCACTTGCATACCTTGAGAGATACCCTGAAGATTTTTCAATGGCAATTATTTCGGCTCCGGCCCTGAACCCTGCCAGAAGGGTATCCGGTATTCTTATACTGGTTGCTAAACTTCTTCGCCTTTTTTCCCCTTCTTTAACCATGAGCCATGGCTTAAGACCCGACGAGATCACATCTGACAGAAAAGAGCAGGAGATGTTGAAGAGGGACGATTATGTTCATGATAGAATATCACTAAACCTTTTTTTTGATTTTTTTAAACTGGCAAGAGAGGTTCAAAAGAATAAGGATAAAATAAATAAAAGTATCAACATGTTAATGCTTCACGGTGAAATGGATAATATTGCTTTGAAAGAGGACAGCATTGAGTTTTTTAACAGTCTGGATGTTCAAAAAAAGAAAATAGTCGTTATGCCAGATATGAAACATGAGGTGTTGACTGATATTAAAAAAGAGAAAACATATAGGGTTATAGAAGACTGGCTCAGAGCATCTCTATAGAAAAAAATCAGGTCAAGAGCAATAAATAGGTTGTGTAGTTTTGTTTCTCTATATAGGGAGATAGTTGTTCAGTTTCACTAATGATAATAGATCAGTCTAGCCGCTCTTCAGCTTTTTCTCAATTTTTGCCCATGTGTCCTTTAAGGTTACGGTCCTGTTAAAAACGGGTTTGTTTAACTTTTCTGTATCAGGATCGACACAGAAG
>JALXDB010000061.1:6657-8419 GCA_026990615.1 Spirochaetota bacterium | reverse complement strand
AAAATATACTGACTAATCACAAATTTTTTAGGGGTGTAGTACCAAATTAACTATTCAGTAGTTCAGAACTAGAAAGTGAGGAGATTGAATTATGAAAAGATTTTTAGTCTATGTTGTAAGCATCATTCTGATTCTGTTTATTGTATCATGTGCGTCAACGATGCAGAGTGCCAAAACATCTTCTTTCCCGAAAAACGTAAACAGAATTGTAATTCTGCCGGCGAAAAACAGTTCAGGGACGAGTGATAAAAATGCCGAAAGAGATACGTGGACACTTGTTGGTGCAATGCTACACGAGAGGACAAAGTATGAAATAGTAAAATATGACAGAGTCAAAGAGGTGTTGAAAGATCTCGGTGTTGACGTCAACGGCATAAATCAACAGGAAATAAAAGACCTTGCTAAAAAATTTGATGCAGATCTGGTAGTTATACCCGAGATAACATTGTTAAAAATGGAGAAAGGACTCCTGAAAACTACCATTTCAGCAGGTGTAAAAGTAGTAGCCTATGATTCACAGGGAAATGAAGTTTTTAGCAATGAAGGAAGTTATACATCAAAAAAATCAAACCTTGAAGCTGCCATCGGCAAGAGTGTAAGCGGAAAAATTGGGACCGTATACCACGAAGTCTTAAGAGAGGCGGTTTTTAAAGCAATCCGACCATTTCCCAGAGGTTAATTTTTTAATGGTGCTACACCCCAATATTAAATAAAAAGTTAAGGGATATGATGAGTTCAATATTACTTTGATTTAACTCTTTGATAAATTTCTCATAAGATTCATACCTCCCCGGCATGCTGTGTAGGTGCAGACTGCCTTTGGCATTTTTTGGAAGTTCTACCTGCCTGAACATATGTTCCCCTATCAATATTAATTATAATATCAAAAGGAGGATATTTTCTGTTTTATTAAATCAGTCCAATTTTTTTTGGTTTATTTATCCTTTTAATCTGAACTTCTTTTTCAATTTCTTCTATTATTTTTTCATGATCTATATTTTTATTGCCTAAATAGATTAACCTCTGCCAAACAGCTCTTATATCCCCGGCTGTAATGGGGTCTATCCTTATTAGCCTTTTTCTGTATTTTTCAGTAAACTTTTTTCCTCTTATAGTAAAATAGAGCTTGTAAATCTTGATTTTCCCTTCATCTGTAAGCGGATAAAATTTAATCTTCCATTGGAATCTCCTTAAAGAAGCACTGTCAAAGTTTTCCAAAATATTCGTACATGCAATAAATATTGTACTGTGATTTTCCAGCTGGGTTAAAAACTCATTTGTCCTTGAAACCTCCCATGACCTGAAAGCATTACGTCTTTCAGTGAAAAATGAATCCGCCTCATCAATTAATAGTATTGCATCCTCTGACTCTGCCCTTTTAAACGCAAAACTGATATTTTTTTCAGTTTCTCCTACGTACTTATCTATTAAATCTGAAGCTCTATACAGTATAAGCTCTTTATTTAATTTTTTTGACATGTGTTTTGCGAATTCCGTTTTTCCTGTACCGGGGAGTCCATAGAACAGCAGATTGATTCCGGCTATCTTCGAACCGCTGTGGCTATGTTTATAGCTCACAAAACTCTTTAAATCTTTTATCAATGTATCTAAATCCACATCGGTGTTGAGAACTGACAGATCATATTTCTTATTTTCACTAATCTCTTTTTCTGTTGGATTTTTTCCGGTTATTAAGCGGGTTTGACTGGCTAATATTCTTTGCAGATATCGTATAAGATTTTTACGGGGCACAGCTCTATAA
>JALXDB010000061.1:2798-6647 GCA_026990615.1 Spirochaetota bacterium | reverse complement strand
TATAATTTTTTATCGAATTTATAGCATTTAAGGAAAAAGAAATTGATCCCATATTTAGCGGATATTTTTCGGAAAACGCTTTTATTTCTTTTTTTGATAACAGATTTTCGGAATTAACTTTTTTAAGAGCTATTTCCCAGGCCTTTTTACGCTCCTTTTTGGTAAAAGGTTTAAACTCGAGGCTGTAAACAAATCTTCTTGCTGTTGATTTATCAATATTGTTTATGTTATTCACTATCCATATAATTTGTTTATCCGAATTATCAAGAAAATCATTTATCCATGCTTTATTTTGATCTGTTGAATCAGAGCCGAAAATCCCATGAAAATCTCTGAATCCTGAAGAAAGAAGGTAATCAGCTTCATCAATAACAATTACATCATTCTTACCAGCAAGGCCCATAGCTGCTTCAAAGGCAAGCATTCTATAGCTCTGTTTTGCTTTGTCATTGTGGATAGGAAAAATGGCTCTTTTCCCGCAGTATTTTATTATAGCTTTTGAGAGCTCTGTTTTGCCCGTGCCCGGCTCCCCGTAGAAGAGTATGTTGCACTTGGTGTTGCTTTTAATTATTGAAGTTATTATTTCAAGGTCCAATTTACTAATATTAAAATTGCGGACATCAAATAGAGATTCGTTATAGATCCTGTACAGGTTGCCCGGTAATCCTCTGTTGTTAAAACCCAGTAGAAAATATGTTATGTTTTCATTTAATGAAAAGCCGATATTTCTTCCGGGTGGGTTTACAACTAAGCCGGATTTAATAATTTTTGATTCCTGTGATAAAATTAATTTTATCTCACTCATGTCTATTTCTGTTGCTAGCATCATCAGTGTTAAAAGTTCTTTCAAACTCATGAATCTCCTTGACTCAAAAATATCACTTTCATCAAGCAAAAATATAAAGAGCAGTATTATAATCTCCTTGTAAGATAGTTTAAAGATATTCTTTAACTCTTCCAATTCCGGAGTAGATATTTTTCTATTAAACATTTCTTCAATGCCATGTGAAAGATAGTCCATCAGCTTTTCTCTAATCTGATTATGATTAATTTTGACATTTGATTTTTCGATTTCATCGAACAAAATATTTATTTCATAATCATCTTCAAGGTATTTGCATTTCAAACTTTCCGGAGAGGGATGATAATGTTTTATATAGTTCAGAAAATCATTTTTTTCATCGAAACTCAGTTGTTTAATAGCTATAGCCACTATATTCTTATCAAAATTGTGCATATTTTTAACCAGGTTGGATGTGAAAAAACGGGATAATTCATAAATTGGGATGCTTTCATAATAAACTGTATCTTTATTTCTCTTTGTTATTTTCGTAGAGTGTAAAATTGGCCTTTTTCTCATATTCATGTTTCCCCCTTTTTGCAATAAGAGGTTTTGTTTGAAATCATCTGCGTTACAGATTATAATGCCATACATGGGACAAATGATGTCCAAGATCTGAGAAATTTTACAAAAATATTTATGTGGGAGAAGAAGGCGTCCTATGGGTACAAAACCTCAGGAATACAGATGGATAATTATTGATAAGATGATAAGGGAAGGAAACTATCCAAATAATAGAACTATGGCTGAGAAATTAGAGGTTTCAAGAAAAACTATTCAGAGGGATATAGATTTTCTTCGCTACATGAAAGATGCACCGATCGCCTATGATAAATCTAAAAAGGGATACTATTATACTGAAAAGTCGTATAAACTGCCGGCAATAAATATTAAAGAAGGGGACCTTTTTGCAGTCTATATTGCTTCTAAAGTGGTGGAGCAGTATAAAAATACTCCATTGTACAGTAGTCTTTCCAGAGTATATAAACAGCTTCAGTCATCAATAACCGAAGAAGTGTCTGTCAATCCTGACTGGATTGACTCAAACATAACAGTAGCAATTCCTGAAACAGCTGTTATTGATCAAATGGTGTGGGAGAAAGTTACCAGTGCTCTCAGAACTAATAGTACCATTGTTTTTAGATACACTTTGATCTTTAACCAGAAGTCAATAGGGTGCAAAGTTGATCCCTATCATCTAATTGGATACAAAGGCGATTGGTATTTAATTGGGTATAATCATGGATTAAAAACTTTCAGAACTTATGCATTATCGAGGATGGAGAAAATAAGGATAACCGATGAAACCTTCACAAGAAAGAATTTTGACCTGTCCAGGCATTTTAATCAAAACTTTGGTATTTTTAACAGCAGTGAAAGGTTTAAAGTGAGGATGCTGTTCAACAGGGATATTGCTGAGTTTATAAAACAGAAGGTGTGGCATCCAAGCCAGAAGATTATCCAGCATTCTGATAAAAGCATTGAATTGATTTTGGAGGTGAATAATTTTATTGAGATAAAAAATTGGATTTTAAGCTGGGGTTCAAAGGTAAAGGTTCTTGAGCCGGAAGAGCTTGTTGAGGAGATTAGAAGGGAATTAAAGGCTGCTTTAAGTATGTACCGGCAATGATTTAGGAAATTAAGTTAAATGATATTTTACTTAGAATCTGTAGATTTATGGTGTTGGTTGCCAAACCTAATAAAATCACTTTCCGGAGAAAAATTCTTATCATTCCTGAATTAATTTTGCTTAGGTATGATTATGCAATGAAAGAAAATTCTTTTACTTGGCCCCGCCTGATAGGTTTTTCTCTAGCATCATCCTGTAAAAAGGCTGGGAAGTATTGGATAGATCAAAACTTTGCATCTCTGTTTGGAAAATCTATTATAATTTACATATAAATTTATGATGCGCTTTTACAGGCTGTATTACAGCTTCCAGCTCTTTTTAGCACTTTACCTCTGATATTATTTTTTAAATCCTTTTATTAATTTATTTTTATTGGAGTGCTATAATCTAAGAAAACTGATACAATGAATCAATTATTAAAAAAGGAAAAATTAATAAAATTTATGAAGAGGAAATTTGTTTTTCTTTTGTGTTTTGTGATTTTAATATCACCTGCTTTAGCATTCAGTGAAGATACTATTATTAGTTCTCCCCTCAAAGATCCGGGCATAAATAGTGGCGAACGTGCTGTTTATAGGGTCGAAAGTGAAGAGGGAGTTTTTTTACTGAAGGATAACGTAGAAATTTCTGAAGACGGTCGTTATTACATAGTGGAGTCTTATAGCAGGACAACAAAGAAAGTTCTAATGATATCAAGAAATACTATGTTTCCCGTAAAACTTGATATATTTGCCGATAAATCTGATTACAGGATTCGCTCTATCAAGAAGGTGTATTATAAAAAGAAATTAAAAGGTAATGCAATACCAGTAATTAGCAATTTTGATTCCAGATTTGCACTGCGTGGATTCCCATTTGAAAAACCGAGGGTACTTGTCATTGATTTTCTAACCGATGATGGTGGTACGAGGAGTTCAGGTTTCGAGATTTCGGTTCATTTTGCGGGAGAAGAGGATATAGATACCGGTAGTAGAAAAATACCCTGCTATGTATTGGAAATTAGGTATAAAGCAAGAGGAATTGTTTCTCTGTTTAAAAACATGTTCCCGCAAACAAAGGTATGGTACAGCATTCAGGAACCACATTACATGGTAAAGTATGAGAATAAAGGTGGTCAGTCTGAAAACGGCGATGTAATCATTTTAATCACAGACTACTCGGGATGGGAATAATATATTTTACCGCTTTAACAGTTTTTGTACCAGTTGCCTATATTAAGATCTGATTGCACTTGAGAAAGCAGCTTGGAAGGATTTTCTTAGGAAAGAAAGTCATATCGCTATAGTTAAAAGGAGTTAACACGAAACCATAACAGAGGAAGTTAATGGTAGCTGTATTTTTTTACCAGTTTATCCCCGCAGGATAATAAAGATAGATC
>JALXDB010000061.1:0-2788 GCA_026990615.1 Spirochaetota bacterium | reverse complement strand
AGATAGATCTTGTTTAAAAATTCTATTAAAAAATTCTATGTTTAATTTATGAATTATTAATTCTTTTATTTTCCTACCGGGCAGGCAAATTCACACTTGCGGCAGTATTTAACAAGTTTTTCTGTGGTTGTCATAGTTTCAACATCCGAGATATATTGAACGCCTTTGTCAAAGTCGACATCCGATTCTTCCATGTCTTTTCGCATTTGAACCATACATTTTTCTCTGCTGAAAGAACCATCCCTCCCGGGAAGTTCAGCTAGCCCTGTTTCTGAAGAGGATAAAACCCTTTCTCCAAATGCATCCTGGGGACATGCCTTTCTGCAGAACTCCTGGCATCCTTCACACGGATCAAAGGATATAGGACCTGTCAGCGGCAATTCTTCTGTCAACAGCATCCCTCTAAGCCGAACCCGGGGACCAAACTCGGGTGTGATGAGGATGTTGTTTTTCCCGATACAACCAAGTCCAGCCAGAACTGCGGTATCTTTAAGGTATATTCCTCCCCTTTCAACTGAATAGGGCATCCTGTATGTTTTTATATTCAATTCTTTCTGAATCCAATCTGATAGTTCTCTGCATATCTTTATTAAAATGCTATTCCCCCTTGAACTGTTTGTATCCCACCAGTCAAGCTCCGGTTCATCTTCCGGATGAGAGAGAGCAATCACCAGAGCCGATTTGGCGTCCTGAGGCCAGTTAATCCCCGAAAAATTTTCTATTTCAAGACCGGTTTTCATGGTAAGAATCCGATGAGATGGGGATTTTTTTAGTAGTTCTACACTTGCAATCCCGGCCATTGTGGCTCCCAGCTTTATGGCTTTTTCAAGAATTGCAGTAGATCTGTCAGAATTCATCTGTATATTTCCTGATAGTAAAATTGAATGGGGTGCTATGAAATTATAGTTCTCGATTCAGCAAATTTTGATCCATATAATATTTTTTAATCTATATTTTTATTTATTGTTATGATTAGATAATATTTATGTGGGACTGATAAGTCAAATTATTATTTAAGTTGTTATTAGCGCACTTTAGACATTTTACTGGAGTTTTGAGAAACATTATAAAACATTTATATGGTTTTACAATTGTCTTATTAAGAGGTTTTTAATTTTCTGAATACCTGTCAACATCTTATAAATTAGGAATCATTCAAAACTCAGTCCTTTCTCTTTTTATGTTTGTTAAAGAGGGATTTCACCCGAATCTCTTTCACAATTTTAAGCACCCATCAATACCCTTAATTCGTTTTGCTGCTCTTTTTTAAGCTTCTTCATCCCCTCTTTTATTATCCACGTGGTATTTTTATCTTCTTCTTTCGCCCATTTCTTCAGAAATTCAAAAACTGATTCTGGATCTTTTTTACTTATCTCCCTTAAAGCCCAACCGGCCGCTTTTTTAACATCTTTATCTTCTTCTCTCATAACCTGGTCCAAAAACTCAAGACATATTTCTGATTCCGACTTCTTTGCTCTGATATATGGAGGAATTGTAGCGACAGCCAGCCTTCTTATCCATTTGTTTTTTGATTTAGTCCACTGCTTCATCAAAGAAAATATCTCCTTTTGATTTTGCACTGCCAGATTTACTATGACCCTTAAAGCCAGTTGATCACAGATTTCCCAATCGGAAATATCGCTCAAAATCTCTATAACGAACTGTTTTGTATGTTCATACTCCTTTTTGCTTATAATCCCCAGTGCACTTATTACAATTAATTTCTCTTCTCTTTTACCCGCATTCCATAATTCCATTAACTTCTCAAATTTCCAGTCTTCTTCGATTAATAGCTTTCCCAATTCCTGGCCAATGGAGTTGAGCAGGGGTGTTTTTGTCATCTGAAGTTTATCTGTCTTTTCCTTTTTAATTTCTTTTAAGATTAAAGAGAGAGTTGAGCTGATATTTCCTTGCTTAAGTTCTTCGTAGACCAATCTGGCTATTTCTTTTTTATCTTTCATTGTAGCACCATTAAGATTTATTATAGTATTATTTTCGGCTGAAAAGGAATAGAATATCCTAATTAAAGTAAAAGATATACATTCTTTGTTAATAAGGAATATTAGAAACCTAATTGTTGTTGATTTAAAGAATTATACTCCTATAGGATACAATGAGATACGCTTTAGTGAATATGGAATTGTAGTTGAAAGAGATATATTTTATTTGTCCTTTAACAAAGAAGTTCGCCCAGTATATTCCTGAATTTCGTAAATATATAAACTCAAGGAAATCAGATGGAGATTCTGTTACAGATTGAAAGACGAGAAAGGCAATACAAAAATATATTTGAAGAATTAGTAAAGAAGATCGTCGGAAATCAGAAATAATATATGTGAGGCCTCATATAGTATAGTTGATTTAATTAAGTTAAATCATACTTTTAGAAATAGTACCCTGGTTTTAAGGTGTATATTGAGTCTTTAAAAGAAGCTATGTTATTAGGGTTTTAATTGTGAGAGGTGGTGGGAATCCCTGAAAGAGTGAATAATTCATAGTTGCACTGTAACTTGATATATTTGAAGATCATTGTTAAAATGATTACAAAATCAATCACAATTCAAAAAAAAATCAACATCATAAATGTTCTATTAAAGAATAATATTGCGAATTTTTTATTGTAATGGTAAAATTTTTTTTGATTTTTAATGATTTTGTGGGGGAATACAATTATGGCTATTTTTATGCAAAAAAAAGAAAAAGAGATTGTGAATCATATAAAACTTCATGTTGATCTTGTATTAGAAACTGTGAAATCGTTTATCGATGCTTTTAATCTATATATTGA
>JALXDB010000060.1 GCA_026990615.1 Spirochaetota bacterium | reverse complement strand
GGTATTAAAATTACTGGGGACTGTACTGTTTATTGGATATATCCCCTATGGCAGCGGTACTTTTGGTTCGTTATTTGGAGCCGGAGTGTGGGTTTTTTTATCGGAAAAATCTTTATTCCCCATTCTGGTTGTAGCCATTATTCCTTTAAGTATAGCTGTTTCTGAGTACTGCGAGAAAGAAATATTTAAACAGATGGACCCCCGCCGGGTTGTAATTGATGAGCTTTCCGGAATGCTTTTGACGTATGCTCCTTTTAGATTCAGGGGGGATTTAAGGGGAATTATAATACTTGTGTTTGGGTTTATACTCTTTAGATTTTTTGATATATTAAAACCGCAGCCTATAAAGTTGTCTCAAAAGTTACCGGGGGGAGTGGGAATTGTTGTTGACGATTTAATTGCGGGAGTTTTTTCTTCAGTAATTCTGTTTGTTCTTGATTATTTTATACTGGTTAAGATTTTATAAGTATGTTAAGGACGATTTAAGACAGGGAGTTGGTTAAAATCAATTTATATTGAAGAGCGCTTTCAATGAAAACGAAGATTGACTATGAGAAAGAGTTAAACAGCAGGCAACTTGAAGCGGTAAAGTATTTTGATTCTCCACTTCTTGTACTTGCAGGGGCGGGCAGCGGGAAGACAAGAGTTATAACCTATAAGATAGTCTATATGATAGATACACTTGGTTTTTCACCTTCTTCTATTGTAGCAGTCACATTCACAAACAAAGCAAGCGGTGAGATGAAGGAGAGGGTTGATCAACTTCTTGGGGAAGATACAGAGGTATGGATTAGAACTTTTCATTCCCTTTCTGCGAGGCTTTTGAGGATATACGGGGCGAGGATGGGAATAAACCCCGACTTTACGATAATTGATCAGAATGACCAGAACCTTCTAGTTAAAAACATAATTAGTGAGATGAATCTTGACCCTGAGAGCTACAAACCTGATAGATATGTTTACCTTATAAACAGGGCGAAAGATAGACTTTTGAATGTTCAGAGTGCCTTCGAGGAAAACATTACGGGGGACCGGGTTTTCTATGATATATACGAGGAGTATCAAAAGAGATTGGAAAAAGAGAACCTGTTAGATTTTGGGGATCTCTTATTTAAACTTGTGGTTGGATTAAAGAACAACAGTGATGTTTTAAATGAACTAAAGGGTAAGATAGAGTATCTGCTGGTGGATGAGTTTCAGGACACAAACTATGCCCAGTATGAGCTTGTTAAGATTTTAACTCTGGATAGAGGAAATATCTGCATTGTTGGGGATGATGACCAGTCTATATATGGCTTCAGGGGAGCAAGGGTTGAAAATGTACTCTCTTTTACCAAAGATTACAGGGGAACTAAAATAATAAAACTCGAGGAAAATTACAGGTCTTACCAGACGATACTCAGTGCATCGTCACACCTGATTGATAAAAACAGGGACCGGCTTGGGAAAAAGCTGTATACGAAAAAGGGGAAGGGCCATCCGCTAATATTTTACAGAGCAGCATCTGATTACTACGAAGCTGTGTTCATTGCAAAAGAAATCGGCAAATTGATGAGTTTATACGACTACGGCTATTCTGATTTTGCAGTTTTCTTTAGAACGAATGCCCAGTCGAGAATATTCGAATCTGTATTTACAAACTACAGAATACCCTACAAAGTTGTGGGTGGATTGGCCTTTTACGAAAGAGAGGAGATAAAGGATATACTTGCATACATCAAACTATCTTTCAATAGAATGGATGAGCTGTCACTAAGGAGAATTTACAATAAACCTCCCCGCGGTATAGGTTCAAAATCCCTTGATGAAATTATTACTTCGACAATAGAATCGGGTCTTCCTGTTGACAGGATTAATACAGATATATTTTCTGGTTCAAGAAAGAGAAAGGTGCGGGAGTTTATTGAGTTGATAACTGAAATCAGTGATGGTATAAAATCTCTTACCCCGCCTCAACTCTTAAAGTTTATCTATGAAAAAAGTGGTTATGTTGAATGGCTGGAGAAGACAGGCAGAGATGAGAAGATAAGGAATCTCGAAGAACTCTACAATGCAGTTGAGGATTTTTACAGGGAGAATCCGGATTCTACCATTATTGATTTTATTGAAGATGTCAGTCTTGACAGAGGGGCGAAAGAAGAAGATTTTTATGGAGGAGCCGTTTTTTTAATCACCCTCCACAATGCAAAGGGGCTTGAATTCCCCGTGGTTTTCATGGCAGGGATGGAGGATGGGCTGTTTCCTCACTATCTGGCGGATGAATCGAATGATATTCAGGAGGAGAGAAGGCTCTGCTATGTTGGCATGACGAGAGCCAAAGAGAGGTTGTATTTAACGGCTGCTGAAACAAGAAGGGTGTACGGGAGGGTAATAAATCACAATGTTTCACAGTTTATATCTGAAATTCCACGCGAATTGATTGTAGAGGCATCGGTTTCGGGTTTTTCTAACGGATGGAGCAGCGGTAACAGGAAGGGTGTTAATCTACCAAAAAAAGA
>JALXDB010000059.1 GCA_026990615.1 Spirochaetota bacterium | reverse complement strand
AAATCATATCTTTTTCAATTGTATTAATTACCTTTGTCCTGGTTAAAGGCTCCGTTCGATCAGACGAGTACCTTCTTGACCAATCATTTAAAACCATAGAGGTGAAAACAGGAGAGATTTTCACCATCAAAATTAATGGCAGAGGCTGGTACATTAACAGGTACAGTGACAAATTGTTAGTGGTTCTACTGAGGACTGTTGGTGACACCGACACCTCATTTAAAATTAAAGCTGTTAAATCCGGTGAAGCCTATATTTTCTTTAGCCATGTAAAGATGGACAGGTATGTCAGATTGGTTATAACTGAAAATAAGCCAGTAAAACAGGAAAAAGGTGGACCTGAAAAATTTGAAGGGTCATCACAGGCAGTAAGTAAAAGAAGAGAATTGAATGCCTTGCAGAACAGCGCTTTAAATGAACTCGGAGTTAGCAGTAAAGAGAAGGCGCCTGCCGAAAAACATGTCGAAAAATCCGGTCAAAAGAGAGAAGACGTGAAAAGCAAAGCTAAATTGAGGAGTACCTCAGAAGAAGAGCCTGTTGTAAAGAAGAAAAAAGAGAAAAACATAGCTCTAAAAGATAGCCGACAAATGGGAAATACAGGGGAGAGTATTTTAAAGAAACAGATAAATGTTAATATGAACAATAAAACTGTGGGGGTAAAAAAAGTTGTAAATATGCCCAAAAATGCAAAAGAAGCGGAAAATGCTGCAAGAATAAGAAATACAGAGAAACCTCATTTGATAAGTTCCAAATCCAGAAAAAAAGAAAATAAAAAGACCCCAGAAATTTACTATATTGATGAAACCGGGAAGAAGGTTACGGTTAAAACAACAGGCGAAAATGATAAATTCTTTGAGGGCAAGAGTTATTATAAGAACAGAGATTTTGAAAAGGCCGCAGATATTTTAAAGGATTATTTAAAAAATTGCGAGGAGTGCAAATACAGGGATGAAGCAGAGTACCTGATTGCCGATTCCTACCTTAAAAATAGCAATGATGAAAAGGCATATGAATATTTTAAAAAGATACAGAAGGACAAACAAAGTAGATTTTATGGTGAAGCTGTGCTGTTTTTAGGTAGGTATGCAGAGAAAAAGAAAGAATACAGAAAAGCAGTGGAATATTACAGGGAGGTCTTTGACATCGGAGGAGATCCGTTGGTTGCAAAAAAGATCGCCGATATTTCCTACAGTATTGGAAATACTGAGGAGGCCATAAAGTTTTATACAGTTTGTCTGGAAAAAGGTCTAAAGATGGACGATGTATACTACAAACTTGCTAGAATCTACGATTCTCCTGGCAAATACAGGGATATTCAGAAAGCCTATAATTACTATCTTTACATAGTAAACAACATGAAAGATTCAAAGTTTTACAATTATTCTGAGAAAAGAGTTAAGTTTTTTGAGAGAAATTTTATAAATTTTAGATAAATAAACGTTTATATACAAGGAGATAGCGCAGTGCTGGATAACCTTTCAAGCAGATTAAACGAGGTTTTCAAAAAGATAAGGGGCTGGGGGAGTTTGAATGAGAAGAACATAAAAGAGGGTATGCGTGATATTAAACTGGCCCTCCTTGAAGCTGATGTTAATTACAGAGTTGTTAAAGATTTCATAGACGGGGCAACGAAAGAAGCTCTGGGAGAAAAGGTAATTAAGAGCCTTACACCGGCCCAACAGTTTGTAAAAATAGTACACGAGTATCTTATTAAAATACTCGGCGGGGAGGCACATCCTGTTAATATCAAAAGCGGTGGAATTTCTTATGTAATGCTTGTTGGTCTGCAGGGATCTGGAAAGACAACCACGGCTGTGAAATTAGCCAAGCACATATACGAAAATTACAATAAAAAGCCTCTGCTGGTTGCCGCTGATGTATACAGACCGGCGGCTATTGAGCAGCTTATCTCTTTAGCAAAAAAATCAGGTTTTGATGTTTATGAAGAGAAGGGGAAGAAACCGGTCGATATATGTCTCAACTCTATGAAGTTTGCAAGAAACAATGGGTATGGTGCTGTTATTGTAGATACCGCCGGAAGGCTTGAGATTGATGAAAAGATGATGGAAGAATTAAAAGAGATAAAGAGCAGGCTTAAACCTGACGAAGTGTTGCTAGTTGCGGACGCAGCGACGGGGCAAACGGCTGTGAATGTAGCAAAGGGATTTGACCAGGACCTGGGGATCACCGGAATAATTCTGTCAAGGATGGATTCTGACGCCAGGGGCGGTGCTGCTCTTTCAATGGCATATGTAACCGGCAAGTATATAAAGTTTATTGGAACCGGGGAAAAGATTGATGATTTTGAAGTATTCTATCCTGATAGAATTGCTGATAGAATACTTAACATGGGTGATGTTTTAACACTGGTTGAAAAGATCCAGAAAGAGTATGACATCGAACAGGCAAAGAAGCTTGAGAAGAAGATAAAAAAGAATAGTTTTGACCTGAATGACTTTCTAGATCAGATAAAGCAATTAAGAAAGATGGGGCCACTTGAGAATATA
>JALXDB010000058.1 GCA_026990615.1 Spirochaetota bacterium | reverse complement strand
TCTTGTATGCTCTCTATTTAAATAGTGTCCTGGTATAGGTCCAACTTCATTGATTAGATCAACAGCTATTGTTTCATCGTTCACATGGATTCCTTCAAGAAATCTTCCCAGCATTCCAGCTATATCATCATCAATTATGGCCTGATATGGATTAAACGCCAATTCTCCATACATGGCTCCCTGTATCCATATGGTATTGGTTCCCGAAACAGCACCGAGAGATGCTATTATGGCTTTTTCATAACCGGACTGATAATCTATTTTTTTAGAGCTGGGATATGCCACAGAACCGTCGGTGGGCAGTCCATACCAGTGCCATATCTGGTTAAATGCGGCCTGATGCAGGGATATTTCTATTGCACCGAATGCCGGAGAACCATTTCTCATGTTCTGTGGAAAGGAGTAATCCTGAACTATAATCCTTGTTCCGGGCTTAACAAGCTGGGCAAAAACTATGCCGGCGATTATCTCTGCATTACCCGTAACAAGAGAACCCGCCAGCGTAGCAGGCGCTGTTCCACCGTAAACGCATCCCGAGGTTGGAAGAAGTATAAACCCCGCTTCAATTATTCTGTATGCAGCCTCAACCGTCTCCTCATAGTATGTAAGCGGTGGGGATGCAGCCATCATTGTCCTGAGCTCCGCACCCACAGCCTGGGCGAGCTGAATATTAAAAACTTCGCATCCTTTTGTATACCCGGCCGCTGTAAACTTGCTTGACATTCTCAACCTTGCTGCAAGTCCTTCGGGCATTGCCATTACCGATGGTACATTTTCAAACCCGAAGTATGGAGTATACCAGGGGATTATGCTAACATTTTCAAGAGCATCAAGAATGCGTATACCATCGTAGTACTCTTTTCTGGTGGGTCTTCTGGTTCTCCATACATCTATATCCATTATATCCATGCCGGATAGTGCCTGAAAGTACGTTCTATTACCGCCCCAGACCATATCATTTTCAGAATTTCTGGCCCTTACATGGAACTGGCTGGGGCAAAGTTTTAATGATTCTTCAACAAGGGATGAAGGAAAGTATACTCTCATCTCATCCCAATCCACCCTGCAGCCATTCTTATCAAACATCTTGAGGGCCTTGCTGTGTTCAAACCTTATTCCAGTTTTTCTAAGAACCTCTAATGTTGCTCCATGTATCTGTTCTAAATCCTGGTCCGATAAGACCTGTAAAGGTTTAAACCTTCTAACATATCCTTTAATGGACATCTGCCTCCTCCATACAGCAGGCTTTACAGTTATATACGGAAGATACTTTTTACATACCTGCTGGTATTAAAGACACTTTAGGCAAGACCACGGATAGATTATCAAGATTTTTTAAGAAGCTCCAATTAATTTTTTTGCAAGCTCAACAGCCCCCGGTGCAGTAGAATCATAGCCGTCGGCTCCTATAGTCTCTGCAAATTCTTCGGTAACCGCAGCCCCTCCGACCATTATCTTAACTCTATCCCGAATACCCTCGTTAATCAGGGTTTTTATGACATTCTCCTGTTCAACACAGGTTGTTGTCATCAATGCGGACATGGCAAGGATGTTTGCATTGTACTCCTTTATAGCATCAACAAACTTTTTAGCGTGAACATTAACTCCAAGATCATGTACTTCAAATCCAGCAGCCGTTAGAAGAGTTGATACCATGGTTTTCCCTATACTGTGGATATCTCCGAACACCGTACCCACCACAACAATTCCAAGAGCCTCTCTGTTTTCACCTCGCCTCTTAATTTCTTCCTCAAGGATTGGAACAGCGGATTGCATTGCATCTGAAGCTCCCACAAGGTCAGGAAGCCAGAGTTCACCTCTTCCAAATGCGTCTCCTATTTCCCTAATGGCGACAGTCATTACATCGAGTGCCTCCAGCGGATCTATACCCAATTCTACAGCTTTCTTTGCTGACTCGAGGGCAAGATTATTGTCGTAGGTCTGTATAGCCTTCCTCAAATTCTCAAGGATTGTTGTTTTCTCATCATTCATTGCCGCCTCCTTCATTAATGTAAAGGATTACAAATATTAAAAGGTTACATTATAGTTGCTATTTCAACCTTTTTCAATATTTGCCATATTTAACTGCAGTTTCGTACAATGCAAGAACATTTTCAGGAGGTACATTCGATTGAATATTGTGAGGCTGCGTAAACACGAACCCTCCATCTTTCATAAAAATTTCCATGTGTCTTTTGGCCTGCTCACTTACCTCTTCAGAAGATTTGAAGGCAAGGACATGCTGTGGATCCACAGCCCCACCCCAGAATACAAGGTCCTTTCCAAATTCCTTTTTAAGCTTTTCCGGTTCCATATTCTTCGTACCAACCTGTACCGGATTCAATATCCTTACACCAGCATCAATCAGGTCAGGGAGGTATTGATAGACAGAACCACAGCTATGAAAAATAATATGATAGTTACTAACCTTGTTAACATGGTCATAGAATTCTTTAATATACGGAATTACCATTTCCCTGACGGTTTCAGTTTTATACAATCCACCCATATTGCTACCGAGGTCATTGTACATAATAACCGCGTCTATTTTATCGCCGACCGTTTCTACAAGAGCATCTATTCTGGCCATCCAGACATCGTTCAGTTTTCTAAAGAGAGCATGAATCATCGGCTTATTCATGATAATGTCCATGTAAAACTTCTCATTTCCCAGCATTGGACCGGCAATATCACACCATCCACCCACAATATCTGTAACAATAAACTTATCGCTCTCTTTTCTGAGCTTTTCGGCATTCTTCTTTAACCAGGCTTTTTCTTCATCACTCATTATGGGATAGTCAATCTTTTCAACATCCTCGGGAGTTTCTACCCAAGCATATGCCGGTTTTACAACATCAAAATAGTATCCATACGAAGGAAGTTTATAAACATATCCACCCACTTCGTATATGTAGGAACCGTCTTCCTGTTTTTTAGGATTAAAATCTTTAGATATTTTAACAGGTGTGCCGGTAGGAGTAACCCAGTCCTTGAATCCTGCATCCCTGCGTACACCAAGAAAATCGTAAAGAGGCCATAATGCAACTACATCGGTATGGAACATATCCGATATCTCATCGTCAACGTAAACCCACATTTGCATTGCATCGGCAATTCTAACAGGTTTATCGATGTTCAATAACTTTAAAAGGCCGTAATAAGGTTTGGCCAGAATGGTTGTGGTTGCCGTTCCTCCCAGATCAACAGGCACCCTATCAGCTTCTTTGTGATTAATGATGTTTAATATTCTTTCTCTAGATGTCATATCAAACCCTCCGGATTCTAACCTTTAATAGCTCCAAGTGTTAATCCTTTAACTAACTGTTTTTGAACAGTTATTACAAAAATAATTGCAGGAATTAGCATCATGACTGACATTGCACACATTCCCCGCCAGTCTGAAACGAACTCCGCCGTGAAATCAAACAAACCAACTGGAAATGTCTTTGCAGCGGTGGTGCGGGTAATTACACTTGCTATGGCAAACTCGTTCCACGCAGCTAAAAAGGCAAAAATTCCGCTCGCAGCAAGACCCGGACCTACCAGTGGAATCTCAACTTTGACAAATGACTCCCATTTCGAGCAGCCATCTATCATTGCAGCTTCACTTAACTCCTTGGGTATCTCACCGATAAACCCTGACATCAACCATGCTGTGAACGGAACATTCATTGCTGTATATGCTATTATTAAACCCGGCACAGTATCTGCAATCTTCATCTTTGTAAAAAGCACAAGCAGAGGCAGGCTAAGAGCAATTCCAGGGATAGCTCTTGCGAGCATCAAAGTAAGGAAGATGCCATTTCTGCCTTTAAATTTAAAGCTCGAGAATGAATATGCTGCCAGTGTTCCTATTATAAGAGCAAAAAATGTACTACCAAGAGCTGCCAGGATTGAGTTTCGGAAATAATCTCCAAATGGTACATTCTCCCCGAATCCAAAACCCTCATGCTTTACAGGAAATCCCAATAGTGCAAGATATGAATCAAAGTTCATGTTTTTAGAAAACCATACAGGTGGTCTTGTGTTAATTTCAATGTTCGGTTTCATTGATGTGTATATTAGCCACAGTACTGGAATAAGAAAAATCAACAGAACAATATATGTAATAATCTTCGAGAAGAGATGTCTACGTTTAAAATAGCTCATATTTTCACTCCCTCACCTTTCTAACCCTGATAAGTTGTCTGAACAGGTAATACGTAAACAGAACTGCCAGTAAAACAGTAATGTAGGACATAGCACTACCAAGCGCAAACTTCTGGCTTGTAAATGCAAGACGGTATACATAGGTCCAGATCAGCTCTGTCCTATGAGCTGGCCCCCCACCAGTCATTATACTTACAAGATCATAAGCTTTTGCTATATCAAGAGACCTCACAGCCATTGCTATATAGATAAAAGGCATCAGAGAAGGAACCGTTATATGGATAAACTTCTGCCACTCAGTGGCCCCATCTACATCAGATGCTTCAAGAATTTCAGTTGGAATAGCCATAATGCCGGCTAAAAATATAATTACCATAAATGGAGTATTCATCCATATCTCGGCGATTAGTATTGTTATAAAACCAAGGGGCTTTTTTATAAGCCAAGGAATAATTACAGGATGTCCGAATATTTCATAGAGAATATTGTTGACGAGTCCAACCTGATCGTTAAAAATCCATTTAAACTGGAATCCAACAAGAACCGGTGCAAACATCATCGGCATCATGATGATTGTTCTTAGTATTCCCTGGCCCCTGATAACATGGGACATAGCATTTGCAATCAACAGACCCAAAATAAACTCTGCATTTACCGCAATTAACATATAAAAAACAGTTCTCAGTAACGCCCTTCCAAACACAGGATCCTTAAAGAGTGTAATGTAGTTTTTAAACCCAACAAATTTAGGCCCACCAGAACTTACAAGCGTATAGTTCGTAAAGCTTATCACAAAGGAGTAGAGCATGGGATAACCGACTACGAAAAACATCACTACAAGCGATGGTAGCAAAAGCACAAATGGCAATCTCGTTTTACTTTCACTAAAAAATTTATTATCCCCAGCTCCTTTATCAAGCACAATATTTTGAGAATGCATCTCCACCTCTCTATTTTTAAAATACATTGGCGGGTAGATTTCATTGATCTACCCGCCACAAACTTTTACTTGTAATATCCAGCTTCTCTCATCATCGCCTCTACCTTCCTGGCTGCTTCATCCAATCCAGCCTTTGGTTCTTTGTCTCCCAAAATTATAGCCTGCAGAATTGGATATACTATATCTGACGAGGGTAACCATTCAGCAACCAGAGGTGGTGTCTTAAAATCTTCTGAAGCCTGAAGCTGCGCTAGTTTCAGCCTCTTTACATCAAGAGGATTGCCAGACTGTTTAGCCTCTTCGATAATCTTCTTCCATACTGACTGCCGGGTTACAAGAAATCCCAGCTTTGCCTCTCTGTACTGATTGTCATAATTTGTGAGGAACTTAATTAGCTCTGCAGCTTCCTTCTTATGCTTACTTGCTGCTGTAATTGAGAAGGCATGATCACCAGCCCATCCGGAATGAATTCCAGCATCACCCATAGGCTGCCTTGCAATATCAAACTTGCCTGCAACCTTACTGGATTTAGGATCCTGGAAATAGGAGTACCAGCCATACCACTCTGTGTACATAGCTATATTTCCAGCAACCCAGTTCTTTGCAACATCTTCCCATACGAAGTTGGTCATTCCAGGGGGCATTGCTCCAGCCTGATAGAGATCACGCAGCATCGTTGCTGCTTTCACACCAGCGGGGCCATTAAATGCAGGCTTCCAGTTTTTATCGAAGAACTGTCCACCTTCTGCAATAAGTATCTCATAAAATCTTCCTGTCAAAGCCTCTTCTTTGCCGGCAAACTGTGTCGCATACATACCGGGAGGTAGTATCTTCTGGAGACCAAGAGCAGTTTCCTTAAATTCGTCCCATGTCTTTGGAACTTCCAGGTCCTTACCGGTTACCTGTTTGAATTTTTTCTTGTACTCTTCATTGTTGAAGATGTCCGTTCTGTAGTGCAAACAGCTTATATCGAAGTGTCTCGGGATAATCCATAGATGCCCATTCTTTTTACCAGCATTCAGGATCATCGGGATATGGTCGGAAAGTTCTTCCTGAGTGAAGTAATCTTCCAGAGGTATAATCCCCTTTGCCTTAATATACTGGGTGAAAAAACTTGAATGGTCCCAGCACACATCATAATCAACAGTACCTGCAGCAAAATCTGTTTTCAGCTTTTTATCAATCTGGAAACCATCTCCTTTAAACACTATCTCTACTTTGTATCCCGTCTTCTTTTCAAACTCGGGAATAGATTTGTAGAGCTCCTCATAATTAGCACCACCAATAAAGGCACATTTTAATACTATCTGTTCTGGTGCCTTCTTTTCACCGGCGGATTTTTCTTTCTCACCACCAGCATACAGAAGTGTGAATGCGCCCAGCACCATCAAAGCCGAGAGCATCAAAACAAACACTAGTTTTGCTTTCTTCATTCTTTACTCCTCCTCCATTTAATATTTTATTCTGTTTATATTTATACTATGTTATTTGATCTGGTTCCCACCCCCTTTCAAGAAATTTAACTTATCTTTGAAAACCCCTTCCGTAAAGGGGACCGAAGTTCTTACATGCTCTGAAATCAGAACCATATGAATCAGGCTCACCAAACATTCCCCAAACTTTTGGCCTGAAAATCCTTTCAGATGATACGTTGTGCATATTTACCGGTATTCTGAGCATCGAAGCCAACGTTATAAGATCCGCTCCGATATGACCGTAACTTATAGCTCCATGATTTGCCCCCCAGTTGTTCATAACATCGTACACACTCTTAAATGCGCCTCTACCCGTTAAGATTGGAACAAACCATGTAGTTGGCCATGTTGGATCTGTTCTTTCCATTAAAGGAACCCCAACCTCATCCGGCAGTTCAACAGTATACCCCTCTGCAATTTGAAGTACAGGACCCAGACCATCAACAATATTGATTCTTGACATTGTAACCGGCATTCCACCTCTTGTTACAAACTCGGTCGAAAATCCACCGCCTCTAAAATATTCGAGATTGGCCGGATAAAACTCTGTTGCTTCAATGCATGCCTTAACCTCGTCATCCGTTATCTCCCAGTAAGGTTTAATGGCAGGTTTTCCATCTATCGACTGCATGCCGGTTCCATCCAGACAGGTTGAACCAGAGTTTATAAGATGAATAATTCCATTTTCTGCAATACCTGTAAGTTCTTTTCCTGTTACCCTTTTTACAGCTTCTGGACTCCAGAATGTTCGTACGTCTGAAAATATCTGTGCAGTACCTGTCAGAAGATGATTAAAAAGCATGGCAATTCCATTCAGGTAGTCATTTTCAGTTGCCACTATGAAGGGTTGCCTTTTGCCATTCCAATCAAAGGAAGAATTAAGTATTGTTTCAAGAAAATCTCCATTTGGAAAATGATCCGTCCACTGCCTCTGACCCTGAAAACCGGCTGCAATAGCATTATGTCCGAGGGCCTCCTCACCAAATCCCATTTCTTCAAGTTTGGGATTTCCTATCATCAGGTCTCTTGCAATGAGGGTCATCTTAACAACTGTTTCCCATACTCTGTCAAGTTTTTCGCGTGGCCACCTGTTTTCAGGTTTATTTCTATCTTTTCCCTCTTTCAGATTTTCCTTAACCCATTTCAGTGCCTTTTCATACTCCTCCTTATCATAGATCCCCTCTTCAATCCTCCTCACAAATTCTGTCATATCCACCATTTCATATCTCATACCGAGGTACTGCTCCAGAAAATAAGGGTCTACAATAGAGCCCGCTATTCCCATTGAAACACCGCCCATCGCAAGATAAGCCTTATTTCTCATCTCTGCTACAGCCAGACCTGCTTTCACGAACTGGACAACTTTCTGTTTAACATCATCCGGGATTGTTTCATCCCCCGCATCCTGAACATCCTTCCCGTAAATACCAAATGCAGGTAATCCTTTCTGCGCATGTGCTGCAAGAACTGCTGCAAGATATACAGCTCCCGGTCTTTCAGTTCCATTAAACCCCCACACAGCCTTCGGTCTCAGGGGATCCATATCCATTGTTTCTGCACCGTAACACCAGCATGGAGTAACCGTAATTGTAATCCCGACTCCCTCTTTTTTAAACTTTTCATCCGCCATTGCTGCTTCGGCAAACCCACCTATACATCTATCCGCAATAACACATTTAACAGGCTCTCCATTGTAATACCTGATATTATTCTCAATAAAGTTCGCCAGGTTCTTCGCCATATTCATGGTTTGCTTTTCTAAAGACTCTCTTACTCCTCTTCTTCTTCCATCTATGGTTGGTCTAATTCCTACCTTTGGTAAACTACCAACAAGCCTGTAAACAAAGCCATTATTTCCCATTTTAAATCCCCCGGTAATTATAATTTAACTCCTTACAAAAATACG
>JALXDB010000057.1 GCA_026990615.1 Spirochaetota bacterium | reverse complement strand
AAATAACAGAATCGGTGTTGATATATAAACTGAGGCAGAGAGAGCTTATTCTAAACCGTGTTTAATAATATTTTTAATCTTATCAAGTATATCTTTACTTTCCATGGACTTTCTTACATCAATTACTGAACCGGTTACTTCTTTTGTGAGTGCGTTTAGTGTCATCAATCCAACAAAATCGGGGTCTAAAAGGAGAGATATGTCATCGTCTTTGAAATTCTCCGTTCTCATTGGAGTTAGTGTTCTTTCCGGATTTATTGCATTTACCTTGACGCCGTGAATTGATAGTTCTTTGGACAATCCCTGCATAAAGTTAACGATCCCTGCTTTTGTTGCGCTGTATATTGTGTAGTCTTCCCTGCCAAATGTATATGAGCTTGATGCAAACATTAACAGATGGCCCCTGCTCTTTTTGAGATATGGTATGGAGAATTTGGAAACAATAATAGACCCGGCAAGATTTATATTGATCTGATCGTAGATATCCGATAGACTCAGGTCTTCGAGTCTGCCTTTCCTTATTATGCCTGCTGTTACTATTACCGCATCAATCCTGCCATTTTTACTGAAAATATTTTTTAGCGTATCCTTAATTGATTCCGGATTTCTTATATCGACATCCGAGCCATATGCATAAACCGATGCTTTCATGCGTTCGGCAATGGATGATATGGACTTTCCTATGCCTTTAGATCCCCCGAAAATTACAATGACTTTATCTTTTAATGTACGGGCTATTTCATCAATATCGATGTCGCTGAAAGTTTTACTTTTAATTTGAAGCAGTTTATCCAGGAGGTGAAGATCAATCTGATATGTAATCTTTATATTTTCTTCTGATCCGGTAACCACATAGGTATCTGCGAGATTGTATCTTAGTACCAGATAACAGTCATCGGGGGAAGATTCGAATCCTTCGTCAAATGCGAGTTTATGGGCTTTGAAGATTGTTTCGAACTCAAACCCCTGGGGAGTCTGACCTCTCATTATATATTTTCTATTCGGGATATCCTCAATTATTCTATTTTCATTAACTTTTATTATGGTATCGGCTGTTGGGATTGCTACATCCACGCTCCTGTAGTTTTTTAGAGCCTCCATAATTCTATCCAGAATTTCGTGGCTGAGAAGAGGTCGTATTGCATCGTGTGTTAGAACATACCTGTAGCCCGAGTCTTTCAGGTGGAAGAGTGCAATTCTTGATGATTCCTGTCTTGTTTTTCCTCCATCGATTATATATTTAATTTTTTTATAACTATTTTTCTCTATAAGTCTTTTAAAGTAGTCCCTGTAGTCTGGATTTATGACAATGCATATATCATCAATTGGTCTGTAAGTTTCAAAAACATCAATAGTGTGTTCAATTATAGTTTTACCCCCAACTTTAAAAAACTGTTTGGGTTTTTCTCCTCCAAATCTTTCTCCGCTTCCTCCTGCCAGGATTACGGCAACTGTTTTATCTTGCATTTTTTATTTCCATTTCCTTTTTTAATTCAATTAGTGTTGAACATGCACGGTCCAATGCATGTCCATCGTTAAAATAAAAACAGTTCTCCCTCAATTCCACAATTTTTTCCCTGTAAATATTATCGGATAGAGCTTTGTATACAAGTTCCTTTAAACTATTTTTTTCTGGATTGTAGTGAATACAATAGTTGTTAATATCGAATTTGGGCGGAGGTTTTACATAATTTTTATAGCTGCCTTCTATCCTTATTATTGGTTTTCCGGTAAAGGTAAAATCGTAGTCTACTGAAGACCTGTCACCAATCAGCACATCCGCTATTGAAAATAGCTCAGTAATATCAACTTTAAAATCATGTATATACCTGACATTTTCAAGTTTTTCATTCTTGATGTATAAAATGTGGCTTTTAAAAAGGTCCCTGTCATAGTAGTGTGGCCTTATTAACAGATTAAAATCGTCTTTTAACTCCTCGATAATTTTCCGAAAGAATTTTTTAAGGGTCCCGCCGTCCCTGTAGTATGTTGGGGCATACAAAACTGTTTTTTTATCACCCTTTATTCTGTATTTTAACCTTACTTCATCCGGATTGTACACACCCTTTATTATGTTGTCTGATCTAATCATACCTATCGGGATTGTCTTTTTATGTAGTTCTTCGATGTTATCTATTGCAGATTCAAGCCTGTAAAGGTCCTTCGGGCCTGTGAGGAAAAAATAGTCGAATGATTCTGCCTTCAATCTTCTATCGGGAGTTTCATATTGCTTATCACTGACACCATGGCCTGCATATATCCTGATGTAATTTGGAGAAGGCGGGAATAGATTGGTTGCACTCTGGCTTATCAGTATGCCTTTAATTTTTCTGTATATTTTTTCTCTTTTGTATATAAACTTTGTAGAACCGGGGCCAAACTTTAGATTCATTCTAAACCAGGTTTCAAAAAATGGATATGCGGTAATGAAGTATCCTCCAAGTCTATTATAGATTGGAATAATCTGGGAAAACTGCCCCGGCATATTTGCAAAGTAGTAAATAGATATTTT
>JALXDB010000056.1 GCA_026990615.1 Spirochaetota bacterium | reverse complement strand
ATAAATTGCAATTAAGGTGAAGAGCGGGAGATTTAGTGATGAAAGCCAATCTTAAAGAGATGAGCATAGATGAGTTGAAAGATTACAAAGAAAAACTTGTAAAAGATTATAGAATCTTCAGGTTCAACAAGTTGATGGGGCAGCTTGAGAATACATTGAAGATAAGAGAAACAAGAAGAGAGATAGCAAGGGTGAATACAATACTGAGAGAATATGAACTCGGTATTAGAAAAGAAAACAAAGAAAAATGATAATTATGGAGTTTAAAATTGAGTGAGAATTTAGCCATGCAGAAAAAGAAATTAAGATACGGGGTAGTTGTTAGCGATAAAATGGACAAAACAGTAGTTGTTGTTGTGGAAACTCTTAAGAAACATCCCAGATATAAAAAGTATATAAAGCGAACGAAAAAGTACAAGGTACATGATGAAAAGAATGAATGCAGAGTGGGTGATACAATAAGTTTTGTTGAAACCAGACCTATTAGCAAGGAAAAGTGCTGGAAGCTTGTTGAAATAATTGAAAGGGCAAAATAGACAGTTATTATTTTACAATAATTATTAAGAGTATATCGGAGAATCGAGATGATACAGGTAGAATCCTATTTGAATGTAGCCGATAATAGCGGGGCTAGAAAGCTAAAGTGTATTAAGGTTCTGGGAGGTACAAGGAGAAGATACGCCTCTGTGGGAGACATTATAGTTTGCTCAGTTAAGAATGCAATGCCGAATGCTCCGATTAAAAAAGGAGACAAGGTCAGGGCAGTTATAGTTAGAACAAAGAAGGAAATCAGAAGGGATGATGGCAGCTATATCAAGTTTGATGATAATGCTGCTGTTGTTATAGATAATCAGTTGAATCCTAGAGGAACTAGAATTTTTGGGCCTGTGGCAAGAGAGCTGAGGGATAAAAACTTCATGAAAATAGTTTCTCTTGCACCAGAAGTCTTATAGAAGGACGGGAATATGGGGATCAGAGTTAAGAAAAACGACAAAGTCAAGATTATTACAGGTAAAGATAAAGGTAAAACAGGCAAAGTTCTACATGTAGATAGAAAGAAGATGAGGGTTATTGTAGAAGGTTTAAATATCGTTAAAAAAGCGAAAAGGCCTGATCAGCAGAATCAGAAGGGTGGGATTATAGAAATAGAAGCTCCCATCCATATTTCAAATGTGATGGTAATATGTCCGAAATGCGGCAAAGCCGTGAGAGTAAAGAAGAAAACTCTCGATGATGGCAAGAGAGTTAGAATATGCGGAAAATGCGGTGAAGTTTTAGATAAAGTATAATAATTAGTTTTGGGGCATGAATATGGGTAAAGATAAGGAAAATGCAAAGAAAACGTCCAAGAAAGTAGATGAAAATCTCCCCGAAGGGTATATACCCAGACTGAAAAAGAAATACAGGGAAGAGATTATAAAAAATATGATAAAAGAGTTTGGATATAAAAATATTATGCAGGTTCCCAGACTTGAAAAGATTGTTTTAAATATGGGTGTGGGAGAAGCTCTGGAGAATAAAAAGTTCCTTGAGACAGCAGTTGAAGAGATGATGCTGATAAGTGGGCAGAGGCCTGTGAAAACAAAGGCCAAGAAATCTGTAGCTGCTTTTAAAGTTAGAAAAGGAATGGAGATTGGTTGTAAGGTAACTCTTCGTGGAGATCGGATGTACGAGTTTCTGGACAGGTTTATAAATATAGCACTTCCAAGGGTTAGAGACTTTAGAGGTGTTTCAAAAGATTCATTTGATGGAAAAGGCAACTTCGCGGTTGGTATTAAGGAGCAGATAATATTCCCGGAGATTGATTATGATAAAGTTGAGAAGATTCATGGGATGGATATTGTAATATGTACGACAGCAAAAACCGATGAAGAGGCCAGGAAACTTTTAGAAGAGTTTGGAATGCCATATAGGAGATAAGGAGATATAAAAATGGCAAAAAAATCCCTGATTGTTAAAGCGAATAAACCTCAGAAGTATAAGACAAGGTACTACAACAGATGCAAGCTGTGCGGAAGACCGAGAGGTTATCTAAGGAAATTTCAGATGTGCAGAATCTGTTTTAGAAAATTGGCCAGTGAAGGGATGATACCCGGAGTTACCAAATCCAGTTGGTAACTCTTATAAAATAAATCTTATAAAAAGAGGTGATAGTGTGAGTTTGTCAGATCCAATTGCCGACATGCTAACGGTAATAAGAAATGCAAATAAGGTAAAAAAAGAAAAGGTTGATATACCATCGAGCAAGCTAAAATTAGAAATTATAAAGATATTAAAAAATGAAGGTTACATTAAGAACTTTAAATTGATTGAAGAAGGGAAGAAGTCCTATATAAGGGTGTATTTAAAGTATACCCCGACGGGTGAATCCGTTATACATGATCTTCAGAGGGTCTCTAAACCGAGTTTACGGGTTTACAGAAAAAAGAACCAGATACCGAGAGTTTTTAATGGATATGGAACATCCATTATCTCAACCTCAAAGGGTGTATTGACAGATAAAAAAGCCCGCGAGAACAATG
>JALXDB010000055.1 GCA_026990615.1 Spirochaetota bacterium | reverse complement strand
GGCTGGCCCGCGGGCTTGCTCCAAACGATACAAGGTCTCTTATCTCGGGCAGGTTGTAGGAATCAGGGCTTCTTGTAGCTGAAACTATATTTACTATATATTCCTCTATCTTTTTATCCATGTATATAGTGTGAACCGCTTTTTGAATCTCGAGTACATCCTCTCTTGTTATGACCGGGGATGCATTCAGTTCTACTCCCGAACCGTGTAGTTCCATTATTCTTAGCTCTTCCTGTGCATCTGGGTAGTCTACCCTTATCTTCATCATAAATCTATCTACCTGCGCCTCCGGCAGGGGATATGTACCGTGCTGTTCAATAGGGTTCTGTGTTGCAATTACCATAAATAGCTCGTCAAGGTTGTAGCTTCTTTCTCCGATGGTTACCTGTTTTTCCTGCATAGCCTCAAGAAGTGCCGATTGTGTTTTTGCTGGTGCACGGTTTATCTCGTCGGCCAGTACAATCGATGCAAATATAGGCCCTTTCTTTACAAAGAACTCTCCTGTTTTCTGGTTGTATATCATAGTTCCAATAACATCGGCTGGCAAAAGATCGGGTGTAAACTGTATTCTGGAAAAATCGCAATTTATGGCTCCGGCAACTGTTTTGGCCATCAAAGTTTTAGCAAGACCAGGAACTCCCTCTATCAGTACATGCCCCGATGAAAAAAGTGATATTAACAGCCTTTTTATTGCATCGCGCTGACCGACAATTACCCTGCTAACCTCTTTTAGTAGGAGATCTACCTTTGAATGGTACCGGGCGAGATCCATCTCTTTTATGTTGAGGTCTTTATCA
This sequence comes from Spirochaetota bacterium, assembly GCA_026990615.1. Lineage (GTDB taxonomy): Bacteria > Spirochaetota > B62-G9 > B62-G9 > B62-G9 > JALXDB01. Next base: position 1,725 of record JALXDB010000055.1, on the reverse strand, counting down.
GTGTTCAAACTGTATTTGTCGTTTTGGTAGTTGTTGTTCATATTTAAGATTAGAGCAGCCCCGGTGTTATTGGACTATATGTCTCTCTCCCCTTTCTGCAATTATTACATTTTTGTATATCTCTTCAGCTTCCTTGAGAACCGTTAGCCTGTCATTTTCAGGCCATATATGGGTTAGAACCAGCTTTTTGGCTTCCGCCTCCTTTGCGAGTTTGGCTGCAGTTTTCGCAGTCATATGACCGGTAGATTCTTTATCTTTATCCGCTTCTATAAAGGTTGCATCGGCCAGCAGAAGACCCGCACCATTGCTGAACTCTACGAGCCTGTTGAAGTATGACGTATCTGCAGTATACACAAAAGAGCCTTCATCTGTATCAAATCTCATTGCATATGTTTCAACGGGATGTTCAACCTTCAGGAAGCTTATATCCATATTGTTTATCCTAACCGAATCGCCATCTCCGATAGTTTTAATGAAAAGCTCGTCCTTTATTGTACTTTCTATGTAGTTGTATGTATCTTCAGGTGAGCCCGGCATCATAATTTCTATGGGTTTTTTCATCCTGTTCAATCCCTGGGCATAGTAAAATGCAAATCTGAGAGTATAGATATCGGATATATGATCGGCGTGGAGATGGGATACAAATATGGCGTTGATCTTGGTGTAATCTATGTAATTTTGTAGATATGATAGAGCCCCAGGACCAACATCTATTAGATAGTATTCCCCGCCAGCCTGGAGTAAGTATGAAGCACATCCGTCATTTTTTGCAGCATAGCCTCCGCTTGTACCTAGTATAATCAGCTCCATATACCCTCCTTTCCCTACACTGTGATATCAAAAGAAACGTAATTTACATCGCTATAGGGAAACTTCATTATTTTAACTGTAACCCTATCTACATTGTATTTGTTTTTTATATTGTTTGCAATTGATTTAGCCAGAGATTCGATAAGATTGAAGCTGCTGTTTCTGCATATATCAAGGATATCCTCTCTGATATTTGAATAGTTGACAACCTCATCAATACTGTCATTTTCAGGAGGATAATTCTTAGGAATTATTTCTGCTGTAATAGAGATTCTCTGCTTTCGGGATCTTTCTTCTTCAGTAATTCCTATATTCACATATGCTTTCAGGTTATTTATCTCTATCCTGCAATTCTGCATGTCCTGTATCCTTTTTCAGCTCCACAAATTAAAATTAGTAATAAGATTATAATAGTATTGTATTCACAGTATGTGTAAAGTTTTTTAGATTTACAGGATCACTTATAATTATTAAAACATTAAACGGTCAAATTTTAAAGAGATATTTAAATATTTAATATATAACGAGTATTGGATGATTAGAATGAATTTTATATATTTCGTGGATATGAATAGAAGGGGCATTAAATCAAACGATTGTGCCGGCAATTGCAAATCGTTTATGTATTAACAGGGATTGCCGATTTATAAATTGAGATTTATAATATACTGTGTATATTCTTGCAATCTAAAAAAATATTGAAATGTGAATTTTTTTCTGATATGCTTTAATTAGTGTATCAGAGCAGGAGGCTTTTAATGGATATAAGGGTCGAGGAAGGAAAAGATGTGATCAAGGTGAAGCTCGTGGGAGATATTTTCGTTGAACAGGGCGATCTGCTTATGAATACGTTTAATTCAATTGTCGATAAAAATCCAAAGCAGGTTGTAATTGATATGAGTGAATTGAAATCAA
>JALXDB010000054.1 GCA_026990615.1 Spirochaetota bacterium | reverse complement strand
CGCCCCTGTAAACAAGATACATTAAGGCAGTTCTACCCCTTTTATCATGTATTTTGACGTTGGCATTTTTCCTTACCAGCTCTTTAACAATCTCCGGATTGCCGTTTCCCAGGGCCGCCATCATCAATGCCGTCCTCCCCTCCATATCGGTAGCATTTATATCTACCCCTTTATCAAGCAGGTAATCAATAACATCTACATTTCTGTTATTCCTTGCTGCTACCATTAAAACAGTTTGTTTCCCCTTGCTTCTTATTTTTATTTTTGCTCCGTGCCTTATCAATAACTTCATCACTTCAAGGTTCTCGTTGTACATCGCAGCATAAAAAAGAGGAGTAAACCCCTTCATATCTTCTGCATTTACATTAGCTCCCATAGAGATTAAATACGAGACAACCTTAATATTCGGATTTCGCGCCACAGCATACATGAGGGGCGTTCTCATATCATTATCCCTGACATCAACTGAATATCCATAATTCAGAAGAGCCTTAATCACTTCAGGGTTGCTGTTATTCCATGCTGCAAAGGCCATCGGAGAAATTCCATTATCTGATTTAACGAATATATCCGCCCCCCTTTTCACAAGGATTTTCAAAACATCCGGATTACTGTTCGATGCTGAGGCATACAGGAGAGCGGTCATATTTATATTATCCCTTGCATTTATATCAGCACCGTTGTTAAGCAGTACCTCAACAACGCCAGGGTTTTTGTTTGATTTAGAAGCAAGCATTAGAAGAGTTCTGCCCAATTTATCCCTCATATTAATATCTATTCCACTCTTAACAATTTTGAGCACTTCTTCGGGTGAGCCATCCTTAACTACCTTAAAAATGTCCTCATTATCTGCAAGTACCAGATTGAACCCAAACATTGCAAAAAAGATTAAACTAAAGCATAAAACAGGTAGTTTTCTCATAGATGTATTATCCTTTCAGTTAGAAGATATTTAAAAATTAAAAATTGATTCAAACCACCGGATAAAATAAATACCCTACAGTGCATTTAGCGCTGCAGGGTACCAAAATTCGGGCTGGCCAGACTTGAACTGGCGACCCCTAGTCCCCCAGACTAGTGCGCTAACCTACTGCGCTACAGCCCGTTACCAGTAATTTTTATCTATTTTACTCACTATAATAATTTAAGATAATTAAACTGTCAAGTTAAGCAAAAAATCGTATAATTTATAATCAAAAGATATCAGTTTATAAAATGGCAGAATCAAACCGGTAAACTGATAAATTAAGATTTATCGGGGTTCTTTTAATCTTTTTACAATACCATTTATAACTTTTAATGTGGCCTTTCTTCCCAGTTCATAACCCTCATCAACTTTATAGAAATCAAAGGGTTTTATTTCATCTGATACCGGCTCTATCATAAAATCTATATCTTTAAGGTTAACACTTTTGTCAATTCTGTGACTCGTTTCAATCAACATAAGAGTCCTGAAAAGAATATTTTTAAGATTTAACTCTCGATTGTATTTGTTCAGCATAAATCTATCGATATGTCTGTCTACGTACTCCCTGCCAACCTCGATTAGCCTGTTCACAAGCCTTGATCTTGGCATGGTCTGGGAGACAGATACATTGGAGACAATTATAATATCCGCACCGAATTTCTTTGCCAGATCTATCGGGTATTTTGTCAGTACACCGCCATCTACAAGGACCTTTCCGTTGTAAACAACCGGATCGAAAACACCTGGAATTGCTGATGAGGCTCTCATTGCGATATAAAGAGGGCCACGATCAAATACAACCATCTTCTGATCTGTTATATCGGTTGCAATAATCAACAGTTTTTTCTTTAAATCTTCAATATTTACTCTATCAACATCCCGTATGAATATTTTCTCAAGTTTTTCGCCTGATAAAAAACCTGTAAAGGGCCTGTCTATTTCAATGAGAGAAGATAACTTGAACCCTCTTGCTATCTCCAGCATTTTATCAACGCTGTATCCGTATGCATAGTAGCCCCCCACTATACTCCCCATACTTATTCCAATCAGGAGATCGATCGGTACACCATACTCCTCGAGTACATTTATTACTCCAATATGGCAGAGGCCTCTTGCTGCACCGCCTGTAAGAATCAGGGCTACCTTATGCCTATTATTTTTATTCGGTAAAGTTCCGGCGTCGGCATAAATATCTTTTTGAATTAAAAGAACAGCAAATATCGCAAGAAGAAAGACAAGGAATGGTCTTTTAAAAATTTCTTTATATATCTTTAATCTTTTCATATGAGGTCAAAATGTCTCCTGCATGCATTATCCAATCTTTTTGACAGCATAGATGTATTCATTCCTTCAATCGAAAAAACATCATACCAGACATCTGCAGTTTCCATACACATATATATCTTATCTTCATCAACCCATTCTGTTAAATACTCCTTTATTTTTAGATACATCTTTGTGCGCAGCGGCCTGAAATACCTGTATTTTCCATCAATACCCTTTATGAACTCTCCGTAGCTGAACATTCTACTGTTTTCCCTTATGTAATCTTTTAACAGTGGCATAAAT
>JALXDB010000053.1 GCA_026990615.1 Spirochaetota bacterium | reverse complement strand
ATACATAAAAGATCATAATTGAAGCTTAACATACAATAAAAACCAATTTAAAAGGAGGAATGTATATGGAGGAAAAGAAGAAGGATAATAACTCCAAAAAAATTAGCCGACGTGAATTCCTGATAAAATCCGGGAAGGTTGCAGGTGGTGCACTGCTTGCAAGCACTATGTTTAAGTCAGCAGGCAATCTGTTTGCAGGCGGGGGTAAAGAAGAGGCTGCTCCTGAAAAGGCAAAAGAAAAAGCTGCACCAGCGGGCAAAAAGTTTCCAGTTCCTTTAAACAACAACAAGTTTGCCGGTATTAAGCTGAATTATGTACAGGATTCCAACTGGATTAACACAATCGAGTTCGTAAAGCCCCACATTACGAAGGAGTGTGGTGTAGAGACGGGAAACAGGGAAGTTTTTAAGATCGGTGAAGGTCATGCTAAGCTTGTGCCTCAGCTTCTGTCAGCCAAGCCCCGATGGGACTTTATGGTTTACTCCCCGATGTATCTCGGTGATTTCGTAAATATGGGGGCTCTGGAACCGCTTGATGATTACTTCGCACAGTATGAGGGGACGGATGAATACTGGGATCAGGTCATGCCCGCCTACAAGAACTTCTACAACTTCTGGGGTGGAAAGATATACGGAGTAATGGTAGATGGAGATATCCACCTTCTGCACTACAGGCCATCCTATTTTAACGATCCTCAGATGAAAAAGAAGTTTGAGAAGAGATTTAAGATGGAGCTTAAACCTCCTGAAACATGGGATGACTATCTTAAAGTTGCCCAGTTCCTTACCGAAGAAACTCCGGATGGCATCTATGGCTCGCAGATGGTTGTAAATCCACCAGCCTTTGCATGGGGTTTCTTCTTCGATCTAGCAGTTTCAAATGGAGCCAAGTATTTTGACGAAAATATGAATCCTCTTATCGCTTCAGATGAGGCCATTGAAGCTCTTGAGATGTGGAAAGAGGTAATCAGGTGGTCTCCTCCTGGCGGTGAAAGCATGGGAATTGACGAAACCATAAAAACCTGGCAGAACGGCAGTACATTAATGGCCCTTTGGTGGATAGATCTTACCGAGTTTACTGCTCAGCAGGTTCCCGAAATGGCAGATGATCAGGCAAGTACACTTGTTCCCGGATGGAGAAAAAATGGAAAGGTAGTGCACAGATCTATGATGTTGTACGACAGAATCTGCTCCATTCCTGCAAAGATTCCACAGGAGAGGAAGGATGCAGCATTCTACTTCATCTACAGATTGAGCCATCAGGACTACAGTGTACACTACGTTGCTGATGAGTACAGTGGCTCAGACCCATACATGAAGATTCATTACGAGACTCCCGAAGAGTACATTAAACCGGATCCATTGAGAGGTATTACCGATCAGTGGCCGACCAATGCAGGTATATTCAAGAGCCTGGAGGTTGCAAAGAATCACCTTGCTGCAGGACTTGCAAACGTAAAGGTCGGTTATCCTCAGTTTAACTGGACCGGTGCTGTAGAATATGCCGAATCACTCGGTAGAAATATTGCTAAGGCAGTTACAGGTGAGCTTACCTCAAAGCAGGCTCTGGAGAAAACAGCTGATGAGTGGATAAAGATCGTTCAGAAGTACGGTATTGATAGTCAAAAACGCCAGTATGCTGTATTCGTTGAGACCGCAAAGAAGATGGGTTACTGGTAATACAAAACAGAGGGGCCTCTGCTGTATTAATGCAGCAGGGCCCTTGCTATAATTATTTATTCATAAATACATCTTGTTAAATGGTGGAAAGTTATGGCTAAAAAGGAAAAACCTCCTAAAGAAGATTTGGTAATTGTGAAAAATTATACCCCGTTTTTACTGGTTTTACCTGCTCTTATAACGCTGGTAGCTATTGTCATTTACCCGATGTTCTGGTCACTTTACTATAGTCTGCATCAATATAATCCAATAGTAGGTGCGGCAAAATGGATCGGTCTTGCTAATTATAAGTGGCTTTTTACATCGGGAAGATTCTGGCATTCTGTTAAAAACCTTGTTTACTACCTCGCTGTTGGTGTTGGAGCCGAGATGGTACTGGCGATAGTTGTTGCTCTGCTTCTGTACGAATTAATTAAAAGCAGAACAGTACAGCTTATCCTTCTTGTTATATTTATAATTCCTATGATGATGCCCCCTTCCGTTGTTGGTGTAATATGGAGATTTATTCTTAATCCTATGGGTGGTGTGGTAAATGCAATTCTCCATTATCTTTTTGGCAAAGAGCCAATAAACTGGCTTGGCCCGAAACTTGCATTGACATCAATAATCATTGCAGATATCTGGGAATGGACATCTCTTCCGCTTATGATAATCTATTCGGGAAGAGTTTCTCTACCGGAAAGCGTATATGAGGCGGCAAGGGTTGATGGTGCAACTCCGTGGATGATGCTTACTAGAATTACCCTTCCTATGCTCAGGGAACTTATAGCTATTGCTTTTATTTTAAGGTTTATGGACGCGTATAAATATATAGATAAGGTCACTGTAATGACTGCTGGAGGTCCGGGAGGAGCATCAGAG
>JALXDB010000052.1 GCA_026990615.1 Spirochaetota bacterium | reverse complement strand
CTTTTTGCCGAATTTATTGCAAACGACAAGCCCCTGATTATCAGGTACAAAGGCAGATTTTATTTTCCCATTTTTAAAGCCTACCCGGAAACTGAATTTGGAGGCGAGTTTAACTCGGAAGCTGATTACAGGGATCCCTTTGTCCAGGATCTTATAAAAAACCGGGGAGGGTGGATGATCTGGCCGGTTATTCCGTACCGTTACGATACGATTGACTATGATTTAAAGGTCCCTGCTCCGGCTCCTCCATCCTCAAGACATTGGCTTGGCACGGATGATCAGGGGCACGATGTGGTTGCCCTGGTAATATACGGCTTTAGAATATCGGTTGTGTTCGGGCTTGTTCTGACATTTTTAAGCTCAATTGTAGGAATAGCAGCCGGGGCTATTCAGGGATACTTTGGCGGACTGATTGATCTAGTATTCCAGAGGTTTATAGAGATATGGTCTTCTCTCCCTGTTCTGTATATTCTCATAATATTAACAAGCATTATAAAGCCGACCTTCGGTCTTCTGCTTTTAATACTCCTGCTTTTCAGGTGGACATCCCTTGTGGGGGTTGTAAGGGCCGAATTTTTAAGGGCACGGAATTTCAATTTTGTAAGGGCTGCGAAAGCGCTCGGTGTTAAAGAGGCTGTGATTATGTTCAGACATATTCTGCCGAATGCTATGGTTTCGACCCTTACGTTTGTTCCTTTTATTTTAAACGGTTCAATAGTATCTCTTACCTCTCTTGATTTTTTGGGACTGGGGCTTCCCCCTGAATACCCTTCGCTCGGTAGGCTACTGGCTCAGGGCAAGGCAAACCTGCAGGCACCCTGGCTTGGAATAACTGCCTTTGTTGTTCTGTCATTGCTTCTTTCACTTTTAATATTCATCGGAGAGGGAGTAAGAGACGCCTTTGATCCCAGAAAGAGCTTTTAAAATCTTGTTAGGAGAACTATTTTTATGAATTTTAAACAGGGATTATAATGTGATATTTTACGGGATAAAAGTAAAAAAGATTGGATTTAATAAATAATAGACATTTTCTTTTTGATTCTATAAACGCCGAGAGGGTTTAAATGTGTATTCTTAAGGTGGAAAACCTGTATGTGAATTTTTTCATTCACGGCAGCAGAATAAAGGCCGTGGATGACGTGTCCTTTAAACTTATAAGAGGAGAAACATACTCTCTGGTCGGAGAAAGCGGTGCAGGAAAGTCCTCTGTTGCCCATGCGATTCTTAAGCTTTACCCCCCGAGGATTGCAGATTATATGGGAAGGGTCATTTTTAATGGTATCGATCTGCTGCATACGGATGAAAGTACACTGCAAAAGATAAGGGGTAACAGAATATCAATGGTGTTTCAGGAGCCGATGAGTTCACTCAACCCCCTTCATAGGATAGAAAAGCAGATTGGTGAAATTATAAGAATCCATACGGATATCTCAAACGAACAGGTGCAGGAAAGGGTAATGGAGCTGCTTAAAACTGTAAGGATAAACAATCCTGAAATTAAAATGAAATCCTATCCCCATCAGCTTTCCGGCGGTGAAAAACAGAGGGTTATGATAGCTATGGCAATAGCCAATAAACCGGATATCTTAATTGCTGATGAACCCACAACATCTCTGGATGTTACAATCCAGGCAGCAATACTGGATCTGTTGCTTGAACTGAAGGAGCGATTTGGCCTAACACTTCTTTTGATAACCCATGACCTCAGCATAGTTAAAAGAATTGCCAATTATGTGGCTGTTATGAAAGATGGAAAAATTGTGGAAAGTGGAGATGTCCAGAAGATATTTGAAAGTCCCGAGCATGAATACACCCGCTATTTAATCTCCTCTATAGCAAGAAAGCCTTTTGTAGCTGGTGTAAAAAAATCTGTTCCTGTGATTGAGGTGCGAAACCTGAAAGTTTACTATCCCATCCTGAAAGGAGTATTTAGAAGAAAACAGGGATACATTAAAGCTGTAGACGGCGTAAATGTAACAGCCATGGACGGGGAGACAGTTGGACTTGTTGGTGAAAGCGGCTCTGGGAAAACCAGTACGGGCCTTGCAATTTTAAGGTTGATAAAAAGTACCGGATCAATAGTTTTTATGGGAAGAGAGATACAGGGACTGCCTGTTTCGAAAATCAGACCCCTGAGAAGCAGGATGCAGATAATATTTCAGGACCCATACAGCAGCATGAATCCGAGAATGACCGTTGAACAGATCATTGCCGAGGGGTTAAAAGCCCACGGTATGTACAGAGATGCAGGGGAGCAGAGGCGGGTTATAGAGAAGGTTCTTGAAGATGTGGAGATTGATCCTGCTATGAAAAACAGGTATCCTCACGAGTTTAGCGGCGGGCAGAGACAGAGAATTAATATTGCAAGAGCGCTTGTTCTAAAACCAAAGTTTATTGTTCTTGATGAACCAACATCTTCCCTTGATGTTTCAATAGAGGCACAGATAGTTGAGCTTCTAAAGAGGTTGCAGAAAATCTACGGGCTTACTTACCTTTTCATCAGCCACAATTTAAGGTTAATTCGTTCGATAAGCGACAGAGTATACGTGATGTACAGGGGAAGAATTGTGGAAGAGGGCAGTGTGGACAGGCTTTTTTACAGTCCAAAAAACAATTATACGAGGGAGCTTATTAAAGCGTCATTGGTATTCGATCTATAATAAAGGAAAGGATGGTTATTATGCCAATAGGAACACTGGTAAATGCGGCAGCCGTGGCTGTTGGAAGTATAACTGGTTATTTTTTAAAAAAGAAGTACCCCGATAACATAAGGGGAATAGTGTTTCAGGCTATAGGAATTGTAACTATAATTATAGGGCTTAAAATGTCACTGGAGGTGAAAAATCTCTTAACCCTGATATTCAGCCTGCTTCTGGGAGGAATTGCCGGCGAGATCCTGAAGCTGGAAGCGGGAATTAACCGTCTTATTTCCGGGGTGCAGAAGAAATTCAGAGGTGAGGCTTCCCACCAGTTTTCCGAAGGGATGGTCACTGCTTTTTTGATTTTCTGCATGGGGTCAATGACAATTATTGGAGCACTTGACGAGGGTTTGAAGGGTGACCATACAATTCTATTTACAAAGTCAATTCTGGATGGATTTACATCGGTAGCTCTGGCTTCAACTTACGGGATAGGTGTGCTTTTTTCGATTGTTCCTCTTGTGGTGTACCAGGGAGGAATAACGATTCTGGCTGTAATGGCTAAAGATTTTTTTACTCCCTATATTATTGCCCAGCTCACCGCTACAGGAGGAGCAATAATTATAGGCCTGGGGATCAATCTGCTAAAGATCAGGGAGATCAGGGTATTAAACCTTTTACCTTCTCTTTTGATTATTATACTCTTTTCTCTTTTTATTAAATAACTTTAACCGGTGTAAATGCAGTGTGTATCTACTATGTAGAAATTGTTAAAAATTATTCAGTTGTTGATGAACATGATTGTTTTGAAATTACCGTTTTTTGGAGGAAATTAAAAAATGAAAACCATTACGTATCAGGATTTTCTTGATGTAGAGATAAGAACCGGAAAAATAATCAGGGTGGAAGATTTTCCGAAGGCGAGAAAACCTGCTTATAAACTGTGGATAGACTTCGGAGAGTTCGGCGTTAAAAAATCGAGTGCGCAGATTACAAAGTTATACTCCAAGGAGGAGCTTCTCGGCAAGATTATTCTGGGTGTGGTAAACTTTCCGCCAAAACAGGTTGCTGACTTTATGTCAGAAGTTCTGGTGCTGGGGGTAATCCCGAAAGATGATGAGGTGGTTCTTGTTGTTCCTGAAAAGGAGGTGGAACCAGGCCTTAAACTTCTGTAAGTTCGTAGTGCCTAATATTTTAAATAAGTTTGAAATTGTAAAAAAGTTGCTGCACTGTATCATTGCGAAAATAAAGTTTTTCAATTTATTTATGAGTCCACTTTAAAAAGTTAATGTGCTGGTATTTTGAGCCTTGATTCTTATCTTAAAAGCGAGAAATCTGTAATTTCTTGTGTTTTAAAGATTTTGTTGCTTCGCTCGAAAGATAAAAAAGAATTGTATCGGTACACTGTTAGTTGCACTTTACTATGTTGCGTTCGAAAATAAAGGATATTTCTTCGATTTGCTCGAAATCGCACTTCATGTGTTGCATTTTAAAATAAAAAAGATTTTTTCATTTCACCTGTTGGTAAAAATCTTGGGGCAACATTGAAAAATATAAGAGATTTTTTTCGCTTTGCTTAAATATTAAATTCTCGGGGTAACATTCGAAGAAAAAAGAAACTTCTTCGCTATGCTCGAAGAGAAAAGAAACTTCTACGCTTCGCTTGAAGAAAAAAGATACTTCTTCGCTACGCTCGAAGTGACAAAAATAGATTTTTTTAGTAAACTCATTCATATTAAAGGCTTAAAGCAAAGAGGTTTAAATAAGCAATGCCAAAGATAATAGAGCTTCCAGAAGATGTTTATAGCAAAATTGCGGCCGGAGAAGTGATAGATGGACCATACTCTGTTGTAAGGGAGCTAGTGGATAATTCAATAGATGCCGAAGCAACCAGGATAAAAATCATTACCGTAGGCGGTGGCAGGGAGTCTATTGTTGTTGAAGACAACGGAGAGGGAATGACCTGGGACGATGTAGCCCTTTCAGTGAAGAGGCACACCACAAGCAAGATAAGATCAGCGGATGATCTGCAGAAAATACAAACCATGGGTTTTAGGGGGGAGGCTCTCTGTTCTATAAGTTCAGTTAGCAATTTTGAACTCTGTACAAAAAACGATAGTGAAGAACACGGTGTAAGGCTTGTGTACAGGTTCGGCAACTTTATTAGTATAGAGCCGTATCCCTTTAGCAGGGGGACAAGAGTTTCTGTAAAGAATCTGTTTGAAAATCTGCCCGCCAGAAGAAAGTTTATGAAGAGCAGCAGAGCCGAGAGTGCCAGGATAAAATCTGTTGTGGTGAAAAAAGCACTGGCATTTCCCAACATTGGCTTTTTCTATAGGTCTGAGGACAGGGAGATATTTAACCTTGCATCATTTCAGAGTCCTGTAGACAGAATTGCATCAATATTCGGAGTTGATATTGTTCCTCATCTTATACAGTTTGAAGAGAAGTACGGGTTTTTTAGCATAAGAGGATTTATAACTGACAGAGACTACACGATGTCTGATAGGAGCGGGCAATACCTGTTTATTAACAGACGTCCAGTTTTCAGCAGGTCTATTCAATACATATTGAATGAGTCGGCCAAAAGATTTGTACCAAAAGGAAGGTATGTATATGCCTTTGTCTACATCGATATAAAACCGGAGTTCATTGATGTAAACGTTCATCCGGCTAAGCTTGAGGTAAAAATAAAAGGCGAGAGGGATGTTGTTTCATCCCTTTATCACATTGTAGAGGATATTTTCAGCCGAAGAATCTACACCGTAGATGGTTCATCCCTGCGGGTTGAAGATGGCACCGGCAGCAAAGATGAAAGCGCCGTGCGTCCAAACCGTACACATTCGTTTAATATAGTTGAAAAGGCTACTGAACCCAATAAAAATAGATCCGGTATTATAGAGTCGTCCGAACGAATGAACATAAAAAGCGGGGCCGGGAATATATCGTATAAATCCGGTGCTATAAATAAAGTTTCGGATATAACGGATAGCGCCAATTACGGGTTATCGGATTATAGTTTTTCAAAAGAAAAGTTCAATCTGGAGAGTATTACAGAGAGTGACCTCGAATCACTCATTTTATCCGATGAAAATTCTATTAAATTTGTGGGGGGAGTGTTCGGAACGTATCTAATTTTTACCCGCGAAGAAGATCTTCTGCTTATTGACCAGCATGCTGCACATGAGAGGATTCTCTATGAAGAGTTTATGGAGAGATATAAGTCTGATATACCGGTAAGTAATCTCCTCATTCCTATAACGCTTACACCGCCTGCAAAGTACCTTGATGAGTTCAGCAACTCGCTGGAGAAGTTCAGGAAAATCGGAATAGTTATCGAACCTTTTGGCGATAACACTTTCAACATTGTAGGAGTTCCGGGATTTTTACCCGGGGATAAGGAGGCGGGCCTTCTGGCGGAATTTTTTCAGGATTATTTTGATAATAACAGATTCTATATATCAACCGGTACGGATGCTTTAAGGGACAGATTTTTAAAGTTTGCTGCATGCAGAGCTGCTGTCAAAGAGGGTGACAGGCTGAGCCGCGATGAAGCTGTATTTCTGTTAAGCAAATTGCTTAAGTGCAGAACGCCCTATATGTGCCCGCACGGAAGGCCGACCATACTTAAAGTATCGAAAAAAAGACTTGATGGATTGTTTGAAAGAAGATAGTTAATCATTTACAATATTATCAGTTTACCGGGAGGGAATCATGGGCTGGATTGACAGGTCTGACTTTGAAAATTGGATTTACCAATATATGGGAATATCGGGTTTCAGCGATTATCTTCCAAACGGGCTTCAGGTTGAAGGAACGGATAGGATCTCGAAAGTTGTGACCGCTGTTAGTATAAACCGACATGTAATAGAAGAGGCGATAAAAGTTGGTGCAGAAGCCATCATTGTACACCACGGCCTGTTCTGGAAGAACGATGAACCCACAGTAACTCTATACCGGAAGCAGAGAATAAAATTGCTCCTTGAGAATGAGATAAACCTGTATGCATTTCATCTTCCGCTGGACATTCATCCCGAAATAAGCCACAACAGGATGATTCTTGAGGGGATTGGAGTGGAGAGCTCTGCTATTACTCCTCCTCCTCCGGAGTTTTCTGGCCTGGAGTACGGTTTAATTGGCAGGTTTAGCAGGGGAATTGAGTTCAAAGATTTAGTTTCGGCGTTGAATAGCTACCTGGAGGTTGACTCAAAGTACTTTAATTTTGGCGGAGAAAGAGTTGAGACAGTTCTTGTGGTGAGCGGGGCTGGAAGGACTCTCCTCGATAAGGTACTGAATCTGGGAGTAGATGCCTACATCACAGGAGATGCCCAGGAGAATACTGGATATATCTGTAAAGAGATGTCTTTTAATTATATTTATGCAGGCCACTATAATACCGAAAAGCCCGGTATAGTTGCCCTCGGAGACAAAATTAGGGAGATTTTCAATATAGATGTTGTTTTTATATCCCAATCAAATGAACTCTAAAAACTTTAGTTAAAATATGATTGAGTCCACTAAAAAGGTAGCGTACTGTCATTTCGAGTCTTGATTTATCAAGTTGATTTTATACGAGAGATATGTAATTCCTTATATATTAAAGATTTCGTCGCCTCACTCAAAAAATAAAAAAGAATTTTTTCACTATGCTAACAACCATACTTCACTACGCTACGCTTGAAAAGTAAAAGAGATTTCTCGCTTCGCTCGAAAAGAAAAGATACTTCTTCGCTACGCTCGAAAAATAAAAGAAATTTCTCGCTTTGCTCCAAAAGAAAAGATACTTCTTCGCTACGCTCGAAGTAACAAAAACTGGTTTTTATGGCAAACTCATGATTTTTGATTAAAAACTGTTGTAATAAGGTTTTTGATGCATTAGACTTTTTAGTGAAATCAGTTTGAGGTAAGGGTATGGAAGCAAAAGGCACCAAGAGAGTTCCGGTAGTAAACGGTCTGTTTTACCCCGATAAACCGGATGAGCTTAATTCGATAGTTGAGAAATATGTAAATGATGTTAACAGGGAAGAGATGTTCAAATTGATTAAGAAGCAGACCAATCTAGACCCCAGAATTACAGCCCCGATTGTTTTAATTGCACCCCATGCGGGATACATGTTTTCCGGCAGGGTCCAGGCTTTTTCCTATGCGCTTATTTCGGGTATGCAGTTTGATACGGTGGTTGTAATGGGTACAGCCCATCAGAAAGAGTTTGATGGTATTTCTGTTAATACCGATTCTGAATATGAAATTCCTACGGGTAGCATTAAAGTGGATATGGATTTTGTAGAGGAGCTATTGAAATACGATGAAATATCAACGGTGGAGGAAGCTCACCTGCAGGAGCATTCAGTGGAAGTTCAGCTACCATTCATTAAGTACGTTTTGCCCGATGCCAGGATTGTACCTGTTTTATTCGGAAAGCAGTATCTGAGCACTGCAGAAAAACTGTACAGTGCCCTTGTAGCTGCTGTTAAGAAGCTCCCAAAAAACTACATCTTTGTTGTAAGCAGTGACCTTTCCCACTATCATAACTATATAGAAGCCAAGGCTCTTGATGAGACCCTGATTGACCATCTTAAGAGTATGAATGAGAGAGAATTTTACGAGTGTATAAAGGCAAAAAAATGTGAGGCATGCTGCTATGGCGGTATTATCACAGCCATGCTGCTTGCTAAAGATTTTGGAATAGGAAAATCAGTTGTTTTAAAGTATATGGATTCAGGAGTTGCAACAGGTGATAGAAGAAGGGTTGTTGGATATCTATCTGCTGCAATGTATTAATTTGGTAATTTAATACTTATCTGTTTTTCATTAAATGATCGGGCGAAATAATAAGACCAATGTCGAGTTTTCAATTTTAACTCATAAAAATACATTATGTTTTCAATGCTATAAAAATTGCGTGTAATTCATTATGTATTAC
>JALXDB010000051.1 GCA_026990615.1 Spirochaetota bacterium | reverse complement strand
ATATTCTATATCATCGGGCATAAAGGCATCGTATTTATTTACGTAGTTTGTATAAGCTCTGATTGTGTCGAATGGATCAAAACGACATTTAAATACAGCATTATCGTGAATTTTTCTTATGGCTTTTACTATCTTTTTTATGATATCTGGATGACCTACAATATCTTCCTGTTTTAATGTTTTGCCATTTATAAACTCAATTACCGAAATATTTTCGGGTTTTAAATAATAGACTACTTCGGGGGCTATTCCAGTTTTACCTGCTTCTATTGAGCAGTTGAGTTCATTCTCCCTGTCAATAAATATATCTGTTTTCTCACCGGGAATTCTAACTACATATCTGTTTCCATTCACCTCAGCAAGGTAGTTGTGGTTTGTAATTCCACCTCCAAGTTCAGTAAATTTTACTTTTTTTCTTTTCCAATCATTAATTCTTTTTATTACCTCGTTAATTTGATTTTGCATATTTTATCTTTCCTATTGTTATTTTTGTATTTTTTAGCATTTTTAATCGATTTTGTCAATAATTTATTGACAAATTTTTACTAATCTTTAAAATTATAATAGATATCCAAATTTTAAGGAGGCGATAATGACTGAGGCTGAAATTTTAGAAAAGCTAAAGGAGGCAATTACCACATACGATGACAGTCTTGCAGAAGAAATGGCTAAAGAAGCAGTTAAAATTGGCATGGATCCTCTAAAGGCGGTTGATGAAGGTATGGTTAAGGGTCTTGATGTAGTGGGAGAACTTTACGAAAATGAAGAGATTTTTCTCCCCGAACTTATGATGGCGGCAAGGGCTTTTCAGGCGGGGATGAGCATCCTTGAGCCGAAAATTCTTGAAAAAGGTGCTGAGAGGGAAAAGAAGGGAGTGGTTGTTATCGGAACGGTAAAGGGCGATATTCATAAGATTGGAAAGGATATTGTTACCCTTCTTCTTAGAACATCCGGTTTTGAAGTTCATGATCTTGGTGAGGATGTTGACCTTTTTAATTTTATCGAAACTGCAAAGAAAGTTAATGCCGATGCAATTGGATTATCTGCACTGCTGACATCCACACTTGCCGGCCAGAAAGATGTAATTGATGCTCTTGAGCAGAATGGATTAAGAGAAAAGTTTATTGTTATGGTTGGAGGAGGAGCTGTTACACCGGAGTGGGCTGAAACAATAGGCGCGGATCTGTATGCGGAGAATGCACAGGTGGCTATTAGAAAGCTTACGGAACTTTTAGAGAAGAGAAAACAAAATTAAATCAGGAGGCAAAGATATGCTAAGTTTTATGGATGTGATAGATAGAGCGGTGACAGGCCCTCTTATGTCAAACCAGGATTTTAATTTGAACTTGTTTGTACCTGAACTTACGAAGACAATACAGAAGTATAAGATAAAATTCAATCCGGAGAAACCTCTGCCTGATGATGATGCTCTAGCTGATACTGTTTTTGAAGCTGCAGTTGATTTCTTCTCTAAGGTAGGTGCTTACTGTCCGGATACTTCAAGAGTTATGAAATTTACAAAGGATGAAATACTTCAAGCTGCAAGCGAAGCCCCATCCGAATCGGTTTTCGGGGAAGGGCCTGACAGAAAAACAATGCGTTCAAGAAAGCCTGACGAACATTCCGAGCCATGGTATCATTGCGGTGGCGGCATCTATACTACTTCAGAAGAAATTTTCATGGCTCAGGTTGAAGGTTTGGCCAGTATTACAAAGGCGAATTCCCTGTCAATTCCATCCTCGATAAACATCAGGGGAAAGGATGCCAGAGTCAGGTCGCCTCAGGAGGTACTTGCAACAATTAAAACTGTTTCTATGGCAAGAGAAGCTATGAGAAGAGTTGGCAGACCCGGGCTTCCAATACTCAACGGTATATCAACAGCCACTGGGCCAATTTCTATGTTTGCTGCTTCACATCCTAACTTTGGGCTTAGACCCTCGGATGGTTTTCTTGTCGATGCTCTTGCAGAGTTAATAGTTGACTATGAGGCACTGGACAAGGTTGCTTTTTATACAAGCATAGGTGCAAATATAGGCTCCACATCCACTCCTCTCTATGGAGGATACAACGGAGGAGCAGAGGGAAATGCGATAGTAACCGTTGTATATAATCTTCTTGGAGTACTTGTATTCAGGGGTACATACAACTACAATGCTCCCCTGCATACAAAATTGAGAGTATCTTCGACGAGGCCACTTCTGTGGGTAATATCGGTTGCCAATCAGGCTATTCATAGAAATGCTCCATATCCAACTCTTAATCTACCCTACCTTGGTGGTGGTGCAGGTACGGATTGCTACTACTATGAAATGGCTGCATACCACACATGTATTGTGACCTCAGGTGGAAACATGCTATCAGGGCATCCATCGGTTGCCGTTGAACCGGACAGCATTGTACCGTACGATCATATACTTAACATCGAAGTTGCAAGAGCTGCATCAAAGCTAACCAGAAAAGAAGCAAACCCGATAGTATTAAAGTTGCTGGATAAATATGAAAAGATGTTAAAGGACCCACCAAAAGGGCTCAGATACCAGGATGTATACGATGTTA
>JALXDB010000050.1 GCA_026990615.1 Spirochaetota bacterium | reverse complement strand
TAATCCCTGTCACCACAATGTCAATATCTTTTTTAATCATTCCATGAAGGGCTATGTAAACGGCATCCACCGGTGTCCCATCAATTGCGTAAACCCGCCCGGGTTCAATTTCTTTTGCACGAATCGGATTGTCAAGGGATATAGAATATCCTGTAGCACTTCTCTCCCTGTCGGGGGCAACTACATAAACGTCAAAATATTTTTCCAGCTCATTCTTCAACGATACGATACCATCAGCATATATACCATCGTCATTTGAGATAAGTACAGTTTTCAACAATACCTCCAGATTTTAAGATATAAACAGCTCTAACTATATCTTGAAAATACCAGGATTCAACACCTTACAGAATGTTTGGTGATTTTAAATCGGCCAGAAGTTCATCAAAAGAGTACTTAACCTCCGTAAACTCGCTCCTGAAACGATTCACCTCCTCCCTGACCTCCTTGCCATCTGCCAGACACTCCTTCATCAGAGATGCTATTCTCTCCATTTCATCCTCTTTCATTCCAACACGGGTCATCTCCTGGACACCGATTCTGATTCCATCGGGAGTTGTAACATTTCTGAGTGGTTCATGGGGCAAAATGTTCATATTAAGAATTATATCATTCTCCTTTAACAGACTGGCCACCATTTTGCCTCCGCCGAACTCCTTAACGTCAACAGCAACCTGATGGGTTTCTGTAAAATCATACTCCTCACCCAGAACATTAAACCCCAATCTCTTTAATGCCTTTGCCAGTGTTTTGGCATTTTTAATCGTCTGTTCGGCATATTCCTTACCGAAGGATATAATTTCCTGTGTTGCAACCGCAAGCCCCACAAGGGTATCCAGATGATGATTGCTCGATGAACCGGGAAACGCCCCTTTATCAACCTTCTGCCACTCCTGATTCCCCATATTGCTCAGAATAACCCCTCTCTGTGTACCAAAAAAGGTTTTATGGGTACTACCTGTCACAATAAAAGCACCCTCCCCAATAGGGTCCTGAAATTTACCGCCGGCTATTAGTCCCAGAACATGAGCTGCATCGTATATTATTTTGATTTTGTACTCGTCACATATATCCCTTAACTCTTTGATTGGTTCGGGAAACAGAAAAAGGCTTCTACCAAACACGAGCACCTTGGGCCTGCATATTCTTATTAGATCTTTAGTCTTATCGATATCTATGTGAAAACCGTCCTTGACTAGCGGAAAATCTATTACGTTTTTCGTAAACTTTCCAACGGATCCCATCAAATGATGGCTAATATGACCGCCGCCAGGAGTAGAATTAACCATTACAATATCACCGGGATGGATAAAACTTGAAAATACCGCTTCATTCGCATTTGTACCGCTTATAGGTCTTATATCAGCCTGTGCACATCTGAATATTGTTTTAAAGTCATTTCTGAGGTCGCTCTCTATTTTATCTATATACTCAGTCCCCTGATAGTACCTCTCACCAGGATGTCCCTCCGCATATCTGTGTGCAAAGTCACTTCCTGCAAGCTTACGTACGGTTTTTGACATCACATTTTCTGATGCTATCAAATTGATCGTTCTATTTCTCCACTCATTCTGAGCTTTGACATACTCATAGATCTTTTTTACATGTTTTTCAAGCATATTTACACTCCCTTCAGGAATCCAAAAATAATTTTTAATCAAAAACACCCCTGCTTCTGCAGGGGCGAATCTGATGTTACGAATATAGTAATATTATTTTTGAATATAGAAAATTAAAAAAGGTTAAGATTCAGTAAAAAACAGGATTAATCCACCTTTCCTCCGATAGAGGGTTTTGGCGGAGTTACATCCACGAAGAATTTAAGCTCTTCAACTACCGATTCATTGCCAAGATTATCTACAGCTTTTGCCTTTAACAGATGTTCACCTGCATACTGAATCTTAAACGGTGAGGTATATTCCACGAAGGGACTTCCATCAAGTGACACGTAGACCTTTTTTACACCCGAAAGATTATCAGTCGCTTCAATGCTGAACTCGTTATTCTTGTTTGTATAGTACTGCCCATTGACCTCTACAAGAGGCTCGCTTTCTTTAATACTCACCGACGGACCACTGTTGTCAACATAACCTTTCAAACTATACACATCGGTCCTGTTCCCAACATTGTCAACGGCATAAGCAGTTGCAGTGTGCTCACCCTCAGAATCTATTGATACAGGTTCTGTGTAAGGAATATAATCGCTGCCATCAAGGCTTACATATATACCTTCAACTCCGGAGAGTTTATCCTCAGCCCACAGAATAATTCTGGATTTCGATGATATGTATATATTGCCATCTGAAACATAGTAAGGCCCTTCAACAGAAACGATCCCATCGGGCGGCGTTGCATCTATAATGACAGAATAAATTTTTTCGCTGCTTATATTTCCCGCTTTATCGATTGCCCTGTACACAATTATGTGTCTTCCCTCTGTTGAAAACTTTATGGGCTCTGTGTAAACTTTAAAATCTGACCCGTCAACACTGTACTGTATCTCTTTCAGATTTGATTCGTTATCCTCTGCTGATAGAACAAAACTGGCGGTATTAGGAGCATAA
>JALXDB010000049.1 GCA_026990615.1 Spirochaetota bacterium | reverse complement strand
GTTGTATTTTTGCATCCCTTTGAAGGTAATTATATGAGTATTTCAAAACCTGATGCCTTTGGAGTTGTTATAGGAGGGAAAAAGTACAACCTTTTAAATAAACTGTATCCCATTAAAGTATGGAAAAGGCAGAGGGCTTACAGACTCGATTATACCGTGAATAGACCGGGAGATCATATATTCTATGTGGTGCCTCATCCATATTTTGAGCCGGCTGAACAGAAGTTTATCGTACATTACACGAAGGTAGTTGTGCAAGCATACGGCCTGCAGAATGGATGGGATAGAGAGATAGGGCTTAAAACGGAAATTATACCTTTAACGAGGCCATACGGTTTATGGACCGGTAATGTTTTCAGGGGAATTGTAAAAGCTTTTGGGAAACCTGTACCGTACTGTGATGTTGAAGTGGAGTATTATGCCGACGGGAAGATTAAACCCCCTGCAGAGGCCTTCGTCACTCAGGTTATCAAAACCGATAAAAATGGAGTTTTTACATACGCCTGCCCGAGGGCTGGATGGTGGGCTTTTTCAGCATTAAATGAGGATAAAAAACCCATGAGATACAAAGATGGCAGGGATTACCCTGTAGAGATAGGAGCAGTTTTCTGGATCAAGGTTTACGACATGCCTGAACCCAAACAGTAGATTATATATGTATGGAGAATAGGTTATGCATATATCCGATGGAGTGCTGTCTGCAGAAGTATTAATTTCAGGAGGGATCCTATCGGCCGCGGGGACGGCCATAGGTCTGAAGAAAATGGATGTGGATAGAATTCCAAAGATTGGAATTATGTCTTCGGCATTTTTCGTTGCATCTCTGATTCATGTTCCGATAGGCCCCTCAAATGTTCACCTGATTCTAAATGGGTTGATTGGAATTATACTGGGATGGACAGCTTTTCCGGCTATACTAATCGGCCTTTTTCTGCAGGCTCTGCTTTTCCAGTATGGAGGACTTACTTCCCTTGGTGTCAATACATTCAACATGGCGTTTCCGGCTGTAATAGTCTATCTGCTCTTTATAAAGTTTGTAAAATCCGGCAAGAGGCCGGTCTCAATGGTCGCAAGTTTTTCGGCTGGATTTTTTGGTGTCTTACTTGCCGGGGTATTTACATCATTTAGCCTTATTTTTACAGGTGAAGAGTTTATAAGTATTGCAAAAATGATAATGGTAGCCCACCTCCCAATTATGGTGATAGAGGGTTTTATAACCATGGCAGTGGTAGAATTTGTGAAAAAGGTTAAACCGGAAATCCTTGATATAAATGGATATGCTAAGAGAGGAGAGGCCGTCCATGAAGCACAGGTACATTAAAATATTGATTGTATTTGTATTTTTAGTCGTATCGGTTTATCCCTGTTTTGCACATAAAGTTAGCCTTTTCGCGTATTCAGAATCGGGCAGGGTTTATACAGAGAGCTACTTCCCCGATGGGAGCCCTGTAATAGACGGTGATATTCTTGTTTATGATTCAAAGGGCAACCTTCTGGTGAAGGGTAAGACGAACAAGAAGGGGTTGTACGATTTTAAAATCCCCAAGTACGATAATCTGAAGATAGTACTTAACGCCTCCATGGGCCACAGGGCAGAGTTTACAATTAACAAAGATGACCTTGTAATGGGAGAGAAGGGAGAATCGGATAGCAATTTAAATACTGACTTTCAGATAAACGGACAGGAGAAAAGTGATAATGAAACCATAAGCGGTTCAGAAAGTGGAGTATCAATGGGCAGTGATGAATTTCGAAAAATTATTTCCGAAGAGCTTTCGAAGCAGCTAAAACCGGTAATAAGAAAACTTACAATGCTATCCCAGCACAGAGTGGGAATTACAGAGATTCTGGGTGGTATAGGCTATATAATTGGTCTAATGGGTATTTCTATGTATTTTTTATCAAAGAAGAGCAATACAAAAAATTAGGGAGTAGTAGAGTTGCTCGAGAGATATCTTTTTGAAGGCTCTTCCCCTGTTCACAGACTTGATCCAAGGGTGAAGATTATAGTTACGGCTTTTGCATCTCTCTACATAGCCGTTGTAAATAATATTTACATATCTGTATTTGGGATTGTATACGGAATTGTACTGGTTCTGATTTCTGGTATACCGATTAATGTTTTTCTGAAAAGATTAAAAGCCCCTCTGGTTTTTATACTGCTGCTCTGGTTTTTTCTTCCCTTTTCAACAGGCGTAGAGATTATCTATAAGGTTTTTTTTCTCAGAATTACAAAAGAGGGTATACAGTTAACCTTGGGTATAACTTTAAAAGCTATTGCTATACTGATCATAGTTGTGATTTTGACGGGAACCAGCGAAATGGTATCACTTTTCCATGCCCTATGGCATTTAAGGTTTCCCAAAAAGTTGATCTTATTGCTTTTTTTTACATATAGGTACATCCATGTAATATTTCACGAATATCTGAGATTGAAGAAGGCCATGCTGGTAAGATGTTTTCATCCAAGAACAGATATGCGTACATACAAAACAATAGCCTATATGGTGGGTATGCTGCTTCTAAAGAGTTATGACAGATCTGAAAGGGTTTATAACGCCATGCTC
>JALXDB010000048.1 GCA_026990615.1 Spirochaetota bacterium | reverse complement strand
AGCTATTTATATAACTTTAAGAATATGTATTAAATATTTTTGCAGAATATTTTTGAAGATTTTTCGAGCTTTTCATGCATTCTGAACAGATTCTGTTTGTTCCTAAATAATAATACTAAAATTCTATAATAAGTTTGAAATTGTTCAATATTTGTAATATATTTTCCTAATAAATTAAAAGTTGGATTATGCAGCTCATATAACTGATAAAGATTCAGCTTAAACTTTTATCAATATACTTTTTGAGAGAGCCGAGATGTTTATAATGTTTTTAGTATTATGGTTTATTCTTTTTGTTGCTTCAAATCTTTTTTTAATTTTACCCCTGCAGGTTGTATCCGGTTACAGCAGGGTGGTGTTGCCTGTTGTAGTTAATGCTTTCTTTATTATAGGTGCGTACCTTCTTTATAAATTCTACAGGGAAAGGAGTAAGCTGAATGAAGAACTAAAGATGGTCAGAACAGAGCTTACACAGGCTTTAAAAGAGGCTTTTGAATATACAAAATCCCTGGAAAAATCCAATGAAAGAATTTCGGAACTGGAGAGTGCAAATCTGGATGATCAGGAACAGATCAATGAAATCCTTTCAGAGCTGTCGATATACACTAATCAACTTGAAAGTATTGTAAACACAATAGATGCCGGTATCTGTACAATCGACAGGGATGGAATCATTCAGGCGGATTTTAACAAAGGCTTCAGGCAGATATTCGGTGATAAAGAATACTGGGAATCATCTATATATGATACTGTATTTTACAATCTCCCACATGATGATAAAGAGGAATTAAAAAAGTTCATTGAAGTTGCATTTTCCAATGTTTCGAGTTCGGACAATATGCTGAACGGAGCAAATCCTGTTTCTGAGTTTGTATACATATACAATCAGGAAGGAAAAATTGAGAACAAATATATTTCATCAAAGGTGTCCCGTATATTAAACGACAGAAGAGAAGTTGAAAAACTGATGTTTGTATTCAACGATATAACGTTACAGAAAATACTTGAAGAGGATATAAAAAATAGAGAAAGAAAGTATCAGGATGAGTTAAACCTGCTGACGAATATTTTTCAACACGACAAAGAAACAATAGTATCTTTTATAAACGATCTCAACGAAAGACTGAATATTATCAAGGAATCTATTTCCAGACTGGAAATAGAAAAGAAGTCCCCGGATATACTCAGAGAGATTCAGAGATTGGTGCATTCAACAAAGGGTGAAGCCTTCACTCTGGGCTTTGAATCCCTTGCAAAATCGTGTCAGGAAATGGAGAATTTCATAAAGGAAAACTACAACAGTGTTATAGATACGGAGAAAAACCTGATTCTACTCGAGCATTTTCAGAATGTAGAGCACTGGAAAGATAAGTTAAACGATGTAGCACAGAGAATTTTTAGTTATGCCAAAGATGGCAACCTAGAAGTTGACAGGATATCCGTATCCAGAAATACATATGAGGATTTTGTTAAGGGATTCAGGAAGTTAATAGATCTTGCTAATAAGAAAATGCTCACAACCGACCAATTGGTTGACTATTATGAAAGAATCGCACGTCTGGACTATATTGATATGCAGAGGTTTAAAAAAGAACTTGAGCTGATTGCTGAGAAATCGGCAGTTCATTATAGGAAGAAAGTAGAATTGAATTTCATTTACGATATTGACGGTCTCCCCGTGCCAAAATACAGGGTGCTCAAAGAAATCTTTTTGCATCTGATAAGGAATTCTGTTGCTCATGGTATAGAAGACCAGGAATTAAGGTTGAAGAGAGGCAAGGATAAAACTGGCAGGATAAATATTCATATCTTTGAAGAGGACAACAGCTACATTGTAAGGTATTCGGATGATGGAGCAGGATTTGACGTAAATCTGATCAAAAAGAAGGCAATTGAAAAGGGATTAATTACCGAACAGGAGGCAAATAACATCAGTGATAACGAAGCAATAAAATTTATTTTTACCGATGGATTTTCCTCCAAAGATGAAATTGATCCGGTTTCAGGAACAGGAGTCGGTATGTCAGTTATCAAAAATAACATTACCAACCTTTTACATGGCAGTTTATCGATAACGAATAAACCTTTAAAGGGGGTTTCATTTTTAATAAAGTTTCCGAAATAATGAAATTATTGGTTAAAGGAGATTTAAATGGCAGAGAAATATGACAGTGCTGTAAAATTAGCAGATGGAAACTACTGGGTGGGCTATACAGAAGCTGAATCAGCATTTAGGACAAATGCTTATATAATAGAGTCAGGAGACGAGGTAGCATTAATTGATGCGGGGTCGATAGTTTATTTTGACAGCATGTTCAAACAGATTTCTAAAGTTGTCGATGTGAAAAAGATTAAATATTTCATACAGCATCATCAGGATCCTGACCTGTGTTCGAGCCTCCCGGAATGGGAAAAAAAGATAGGTCCTCAAAAGATACTTGCACACACAAAATCAAACATACTTATCTATCATTATGGCGTTAAATCTGAGCTTGTGAATGTTGATCTTGAAGGCTGGGAACTGGAAATGCCGGATAGAAAAATAAAGTTTATATTTATGCCCTATATGCACTCTCCCGGTGAAATAATGACCTATGATACAAAAACGAAAGTTTTATTCAGCGGAGATATATTCGGAGGATTGTCATTTGATTGGGCCCTTTATGCAAATGAAGATTACTTTGAAGCAATGGATGCCTTTATGGAACACTATATGCCATCAAAAGAGATAGTGAATGCAAACTTGAAAAAGATTGAAAATTTAGAGATTTCTATGATATGTCCTCAACATGGTTCAATAATACCCGGGGATAGGGTAAAAGAGGCAATTGAGAATATGAAAAATCTAGATTGTGGCAGCTATCTATACGAATAAAAAGGAGATTTTTGTATGAATCCATATGAGGAGATGTTAAAGGCAATTATACGAAGAGAATTTGCATTATTGGGCAGAAATCAGACACGGGAAATATTGAAGAGTATCGGTATTGAACTGGATGAAAAGGGAAACATAGTGAATTCCGACGGAATTGACGGTAGAAAGGTAGATGAGGTGCTCGAAGCTTTTAAGAAGCATGTCGGTTTCGTAGGACTGCTGGTTGTTAAACTACCCGTACGGAGAATAGCTATTCAGAACAATGTACCCGTGCCGAGCTCAGTAATGTGATTATTTTTGGAGGCAGTAATGAAAATTCTTGTTGTTGATGATTCAAGAATTATGCGAAATATTCTGAAAAATATCCTGAAGGAGAGCAACATTGATGAAAACTCTATAATTGAAGCTCAGGACGGTCGGGAAGCATTGAATATCGTTCAAAAAGAGGATATAAAGATTATTCTTCTTGATTGGAATATGCCCAAACTCAACGGAGTTGAACTTGTAAAGATTATAAGGTCCGATGAAAATTTGAAACATATTCCCATAATAATGGTAACTTCAGAGGCCGCAAAGTACAATGTAATGGAAGCAATAACGGCTGGCGTAACGGATTATATAGTGAAGCCAATAAAGGGAGAGATTGTTAAGAAAAAAGTTCAGGAATACTTAAAAGGTTAGGATGGTATAATGAAGGTAGAGTACATAAATCCATTTATAAAGGCAACAGTAAATACATTTAAAGGTTTTCTCGGTGCTGAACTTAAAGCTGGAAAGCCCTACCTTTTTGATAAAGGGAACAACGATATCCGGTATGATATATCGGGTATAATAGGTCTTGCCGGGGATGTTAGAGGTTCTGTAGTTATAAGTTTTCCAAAACTTGTTGCATTGAAGGTTGTTTCAGATTTTCTAAGCCAGGAAATAAAAATTTTTGGTGATGATGTAATTGATACAATAGGTGAGCTGATCAATATTATAACTGGAAATGCAAAAAAGGATCTTGAAAATTACAGGATAATGATATCACTCCCATCAATAATAAAAGGTCCCAATCATCAGATAAATTGGATGCAGGGGGTTCCAGTTATAACGATTCCTTTTGAAAGCAAATACGGACCGGTTTATCTGTTTTTAAGCATGAAGGCCTGAAGTATAGAAAAAACTATTACTTCAATTCGGGTAAGTCTTGAGTTATAGTTTTATAACAACTTGGTCCATTAATCAATTTGTATACATCTCCAGACATTTTTCTTGGTGTTGCATTATTGGTAAAGTATCCGTCCGAAGTGTTGTTAAAGATTAGCTATTCCCTTTTTTAACAATTCTTCTATTTATTTAAAGCCAGTTATCTTGTTGGTGTAAGTTTGAAGTTCGGCTTCAGTATACCACTTACAATCATGTCTCTAATTCTATTTCTCAACTGCAGGTACAGAGGTGTATCTGATTTTTTATCTATATCTATCATCATAAATTTCCCCTCGCCAATAAACTAACAGTGATGATTTTTATTTTTAGTGCCAATATAGAAGAAATTAATAGGACCTATTCAGAGAATATATCGATTTTGCTATGATTGGTATGCTATAGATGGCAGTTTACTATTATTGCAAAAATGGAGTAAACTAATTCTATTATTTAAAAAACCGGAAAAAACATATTGACTAATTTATTTGTAATGATACAATTAAACACACCATTATAGAGACCGTTCTATTCCGGGTTTGGTAGTAGTTGTGTATCAGTTTAGAGGAAACTGTCCTTATTACCGGCTTTTAACGATACTGGTAATTGATTGATATGCTGAAATGCGGATTTTTAATTATTAAATGAATTATATGACATTTTTATAGAGTTGAAAACATAACACTATTTTTTTAATAAAATCAAAACTCGACATCTGTCTTAATAAGAATTTTGATTGACAGGTTCTTTAAAAGATAAGTCTTTTACCTTAAGCCTTACATCAGTTTTAATCACCAGCGATTATTGTTTGTGCTGCTGCAGTCACCTTCCTGCCTTTTTATTAAGCACAGATAGTAATCGGGTCAATGCGCTCTGCTTATCAACAATCAGTTTATATAAAAATTAAAAGGAGGTAACTATGAAAAGATTTATGAAGGTTGTTTTGCTGTCAGTTTTTGCCCTTATGTTTCTCTTCGCCGTGGCGTATGCAGGAGGTGGAGAAAAGGAAAAGGGTGGAGCCGAAAAGGCTGCAGGGCCAATTCAGTACAAATACCTTAAATGGTATGATGATGGTAGCGTTGATTTAATCACATTTGAAGACAACGAGATTATTCACCTTACAAAGAAGGATCTTGGTAGCCTCTTTGGCAAGGGTAAACAGCCTTTCAAAGGTAAGAGGATTGCTGTTACGGTCAACAACGGTGGACCAAAAGGTGGGATCTCCGGTCCGTTGTACCGGGTCAGGCCTGCCTGGGAAGAACTTACGGGTGCAAAACTTGATATAGTTGAAATGCCCCTGGCAGAGCAACTCCAGAAAACAATCAATGATCTAAGGCTTGGTGGTGGACAGTACGACGGTTTCGTAGAAGGAGCCTGGTATATGGGCGAATATGTAACTCCAGGGTTTATTATTCCTCTGGATAAATACGTTGAAAATCCGAAGTTCCCTTACTGGGACCCCAAGTGGTTGCCAAAATCATTGAAGGATATATACACATGGGGTGGTAAATGGTACGCAGTACCAAACGACAGTGATGGACAGGTGCTTTACTGGAGAAATGATATTCTAAGTGATCCTGAATGGCAGAAGAAGTTTAAAGAAGAAACCGGCAAAGATATGCCGTTTCCGTGCAAAACATGGGACGATGTGATTGCCATTGCAAAGTTCTTTAATGGTAAAAACTGGGACAACAATGATCCTGATCCTGACAACGGGATTGTTATGCATTTCAAGGTGAACGCACAGGGTATGTTTCACTACATGTCGCTTTCTGCTCCTTATGTAGTGATGCCAAGAAATACTGTAGATAGGAGTACAGTCTACTGGTTTGACCCGGATACGATGAAGCCTTTAATTAACAGCCCCGGGCATATAAAGGCCCTGAAAGTTCTATATGAACTTCAAAAATATGGGCCACCCGCTCAGGCGTCCTGGGACCTTGGCACCGCATGGGATTGGTTCCTAAGGGGAAAGGCAATCTTTGTATTTTCATGGGGTGATGTCGGTGAACTTGTTCAGGACCCGAAGAGATCAAAGATTAAGGGGAAGCTTGGTGCTTCGATACTTCCGGGAACTTACGATGTGTATGACCTTGATAAGAATGAATGGGTACATTTTGACAAACCAAACATAGTCGGAAACACCACCGGTGGATCATGGCAGGGTGTTATATCGGTTAAATCAAAAAATCCCGATGTTGTCTATAGTTTATTTGCTCTGATGGCTACCAAACCCTTCCACATCTGGAATGTCAACAGAGGCTGGACAGGTGTTGATCCTGGCTGGATAACAGATTTTCTACCTCCGGATGGAACAGCAGACCTTAAGGGCTATCTTGATGCCGGTTGGAATGAGAGTGATCTTAAATTCTTTCTCAAAGCCTATCATGACAACTTTTTTGCAAAAACAATGCTGCCGTATTTGAGGATAAATGGAACTGATGAGTACTGGAGAACGCTGGATCAAAACCTGAATGCATGTATGATAGGGAAAATATCTCCGGAAGAAGCTCTTAACAGAACAGCCAAGTTGTGGGATGAAATTACGGATAGAAGAGGTAGAGAAGCGCAGCTAAAACAGTATCAAGAGGCAATAGGATACAAGAAGTAGCCTGTGATAATTTTAATGGCAGGGTTTTAAGCCCTGCCATTTTTTGTTTTTTTATGTTAATTTTTTAAAAATAGAAATATTATCTTGTTTAGTAATGTATAAATTTTTAGCATAATGAGTTGAGGTGCAGAACATGTACAGGGACAATAAAATAAAATTTATGTTTTTACTGCCGGCTGCAATATGGGTGCTGGCATTTACAATATTCCCTTTACTGTATGGATTGAGGTTGTCGCTGTTCAATGTTAAAATTGGATTTCCGGATGAGTTTGTAGGGTTTAGAAATTATGTTCAGATAATCAGGGATGCCAATGCCCTTCATTCGTTCATGGTAACGCTGATATTTGTGGCTGCAGGTGTTACTGTTGAAATAGTCCTGGGAATGCTTTTCGCTCTTCTTTTCAACAGACCGATGCCGGCCCGTGGAATTCTAAGAACTGTAATGACCATGCCACTTTTTGCAACTCCTATCGCTGTTGGATTCCTGTTCGTAACGGTTTTTTATGAGGAAGGAGGATTGATAAATGGAATACTGCATATAAAGATACCGTGGCTCTCAACATATTTCTGGTCGCTTGTTTCGGTAATACTTGTTGATATATGGCAGTGGACTCCCTTCTGCTTTCTTGTTTTTCTTGCAGCTCTACAGGGTGTACCGGATGATTACTATGAAGCCGCCATGCTGGAGACAAAAAGCAGATGGAAGATATTCAGATACATAACTTTTCCTGTTATACAGCCGACAGTTGTACTGGTTTTACTTCTCAGAATCACGGAGGCCTTCAAAGTTTTTGATATACCGTATACGATGACCGGTGGTGGCCCGGGTAATGCAACTCAGGTTTTAACAATGTATGCCTACAGAGTTGGTTTCAGATTTTTTAATTTTGGATACGCATCTGCTATATCCTTTGTTCTTTTTATAGTTGTCATGTTTATTATTATGACCCTGTTTAAGAGAATAAGGGAAGTTTACAAGTAATATACACTCAAAAAGAGATAACGGAGTGAAGAGATGGCTCAATTTATGTTCAAAAGAAAAAAGCTCAGTTTCTGGGGATACTTCATACTTGCCCTGGTTATAGCATTGATTACCTTCCTTCCTTTTTACTGGGCCTTTAGTTTAAGCCTGAGGAATCCTATACAGACATTTACAGTTGCAGGCCTCGGAGTGCCTTTTATTCAATACAAACCTACGCTTAACAACTGGAAAACTGAGCTGGCTGTTCCTGAGACTCAGAGAGCGATCCTGAACAGCGTTATTGTATCAATTTCTACCGCACTCGTGGTTTTGGTGTTGGGCACTACGGCTGCATATGCGATAGCCAGGTTCCCCTTTAGAAAACCTATGGCAAATCAGGACCTTACTGTATGGTTTTTATCCCAGAGAGTTCTGCCCCCTATAGCGACGGCCATACCGTTTTTTCTTATAATCAGATTTATGCATCTTCTGGATACAAGACTTGCCCTGGTTATTGTTAATACAACGTTTAATCTTCCCTTTGTGGTTGTAATAATGCGTCAGGCGTTTATAGATATACCCATTGAGCTTGAAGAGGCAGCACTTGTTGATGGGGCAGGATTTTTTAATATATTCTGGAAGATATCGTTGAGACTTTCGGCACCGAGTTTAGTTGCGGCATTGCTAATTGTTATAGCCTTTACCTGGAACGAGTTCTTATTTGCATTAACAATAGGTTCTTTGAAGGCCCTTGTCATTCCCGTTCAAATGGCGGGAGCAGTAGATACAAGAGGTATACAGTTCTGGTTTTTGGCGGTAAGATTTCTTGTTGCAGTCACCCCTCCGGTAATTATAGCCCTTCTGGCTCAGAGGTACATTGTTAGAGGACTTAGTTTCGGTGCCGTAAAAGGGTAGAGTGTCCTGTTATT
Organism: Spirochaetota bacterium; assembly: GCA_026990615.1. GTDB lineage: Bacteria > Spirochaetota > B62-G9 > B62-G9 > B62-G9 > JALXDB01. Next base: position 84 of record JALXDB010000048.1, on the reverse strand, counting down.
TTAATTTAGAATTATCGCCTCTGGTAAAACAGGCTGTATAAACTTACAGGGCGAAATTCGAGTTTATATATATATATATATAAC
>JALXDB010000047.1 GCA_026990615.1 Spirochaetota bacterium | reverse complement strand
ACTATATATAGGGTGAAAATCAAAAAACCGTGTAACGAATGAATAAAAAATTAATCTCTTTAATGGTTGATGATTGATGCTCTGCAAACTAAAATAATATATATCAAACCCGGATAAGATACAGTTAAAATTAATAAAAAGGGATTAAACCTATGAATAATGCAGCCAAATATCTATTTTTCGCAATAGTGATTACAATTGCAACAGTTTTCGGAGGTTGTAATACGGAGAAAAGTTCGACCCATTACAAGCTCCTTCCACCGGAACAAGGTATTTACCACTCTGCCTATCCGGATTTTACCGACAGCGAGGACAATGTAACGGCAGAATCAATCAACGAGTTTATTCAACTTGCCGGTAAGGGCATTGTATGGGCCTATTTTTCCAACAACTGGATAAACGGTATTCAGTTCCCCCGTGACTCGATAGAAACAATACACAACCTTAATATAATTCCCTATGTGCGGTTAATGGCAAGATCCACACTCGAAGAGGGGGAAGACCCGGTTTACAACCTGCAAGAGATAATTGACGGGCGGTTCGATACTGAATTAAGAAACTGGGCCGCCCAAGCAAGAGATATGGACATCCCGATAGTAGCGGAATTCGGGACCGAGGTAAACGGAAGCTGGTTTGGATGGTGCGGCGTAAACAATGGGGGCGGCACAACCACCCAGTATGGAGACAGAACAAAGGCAGATGGCCCTGAAAGGTTCGTGGATGCATACAGGCATATAATAGATCTTTTCAGGGAGGTGGGTGCCAATAACATAACATGGGTATTCCATGTGGACGCCCACCCGGATCCTGATCCAGATTCATCGGAAGAGTATGAATGGAATAGAATGGCCAACTATTACCCCGGCGACGATTATATAGACTGGATTGGAATCAGTGTATACGGTGCTATTGATTTCAGTGACGAATGGGAATCCTTCACAGATGTACTGGATGCTGTATGGGACGAGTTTTCATCCATCTCAAATGATAAGCCTCTTGCGATTCTCGAGTGGGGTGTTATGGACAACTATCCTGGTGGAAATAAAGCCCAGTGGATAACCGATGCCCTAAATGCTATTAAAAGCGGAAGGTATAACGGCATAAAAGCTATATCCTACTGGAATGAAGCGTGGGAAATCGAACCGTACAATGGATACACAGAAGTCAATCTTAGAATAGATTCTTCAACAGATGTTTTAAATGCTTACAGGACAGGTATTTCATCTTCAATATTCGTTGATCATGCAAATATCGAAACATGGTAGTAAATAGATAACATTGTTTTATTTATACATCACTGTAAATTGAGGCTGATATAAAAGAAACACAATAAAGTAATTACAGCAATTCTAATTTGAAAGATTTTAACCTTTACATGAAATTTCAAAACATTGACTATTCAAAATACTCGTATGCATCAATTATATCCAGATAAACACCATCAAAGCCAGAAGATATAATCTTATAAAGATAAGAATCTTCGTTACCAAATATTATACTCTGCCACTGCTCATCCCAGTATTTCACCTTGTAATTACCCTCCCACTCCGGATTCTCCGCCACAATCCAATCCGGGGGATTGGTATTCCACTCCTGCTTCCAGTAATACCTGTAGTCTTCGGCTTCCCCTATGCTCATATAGCATATAACAAGCCTGCTTCCACCATTTTTCTTAATTTTAAGTTTGTTTAGATCAGATGCTGTAAGCTGATTACCATTAAAGAAGAGATCAATTATTAAAAGATCATAGTCTGTGTTCTGCAGAGCTGCTATAAAATCATCCTTTGTACTGTAATTGTTATCAGGATTTATGAGGTAGAGAAAGTTTTTAACATCAGAAAGAGTATGAATATTTTCTTGATTTTTATTATAAGGATTAGAAGGGTAGTTAGGAATCTTATCAAGACCTCTGCTGTCTGCTGCAAAGGATATATACCCCATCGAATTATTTTTAGCATATGAATCATCTATCTTGGCCGGGTCCGAACAGTAATCTGTAACAAGAATCACCTTGCCGTTGTTCTTTGCCATATCTAAAAATGGTATCATCTCTTCCCTGGCATCTAATGGGGTTTCAACATTGTCAGCGGTGTACCCATAGTAAAGGTCCTCCCTGCCAATTCCAGTTATACTGTTCAGATAATCATGGGCAGGCTCACCATCCGGTTCACCGTTCAATGAAACAAGTTCATGGCCGTTTTGGGGAACAACAATAAAATCCGAATCAAAGGATCTTGCATAAGAGCTTATATTTTCAACAAAGTGGCGCATCTCTTCCCTGTAGTTAATATCTTCCCCAGTATTATCACATCCGGAAACAATTATAAGAAATGTGAGATAAACAACAAACATCAGGGTGACAGAAAAACCGAATGAGTTCTTTGTAAATCTATTTTTACTGTTTTCTTTATCAATTAATATTTTTCTTAATATTGTCTTAGTTGATCTTTTCATAGCTATTCTCCCGGTTCAGCCGGTAATATTTGTTATAAATATTGACTTATGTAAGTTCAAAATAATCTTCTTTAAAAGATATGCCAAAACCCCCTTTAATAGATTCTGAATATATTATAA
>JALXDB010000046.1 GCA_026990615.1 Spirochaetota bacterium | reverse complement strand
GGCGATGGCAAGGGAAGCTTCAACATATCGTCTCTGGCAGCCATTGTCGCCTCTGCATGCGGTGCTGCTGTTGCCAAACATGGAAACAGAAGTATTAGCTCCAAATCAGGAAGTGCAGATTTTTACAGGGCTTTGAATATTCCGGTAGAAATGGACCCCGATTCAGCAAAGATTCTGCTTAAAAGGACGGGATTTTCCTTTTTATACGCGCCAATATACCACAAATCAATGAAATTTGCGGCACCGGTGAGAAGAGAACTGGGGATAAAAACGGTAATGAACATCCTCGGGCCACTGGTAAACCCCGCCGATACTCCCTATCAAACAATAGGAGTCTTCGACAAAAAGTATTTAGGGGTCATGGCAGAGGCCGCCGTATTGCTCGGCAAGAAGCATATTCTAACTTTCACAAGCAGAGACGGGATGGATGAAATTTCTGTTTGTGCTCCAACCGATGTTTTTGAAGTAGACGAAACAGGTAATAGAAAGCAGTACACAATAGATCCGACTGATTTCGGAATAGAGCCATTCAAACAGTCTGAATTGAAGGGCGGAACCGCAAATGAAAACGCCGAAATTGCTCTGTCCATACTCAGAGGAAGCTCCAATCATTTCAGGGCAATTGAAACAGCAGTTGAATTAAATGCCGGGGCATCGCTGTACGTTTCAAAAATTGCTGAATCCATTAAAGAGGGCTTCAAAATGGCCAGAGAAGCCATAGAAACCGGAACAGCCCTTGAAAAACTCAAAGAAATAGTTGAAACATCCCGGGATCTATAAGACCATCTATGAAACCGATCGAGGATAACTACAAAATGATAGAGAAAAATATACTGGACGAAATAGTCAGGAAAAAAGCTTTAGCTCTAAAAAAACTTGGACCGGCTATGGGTGTACAAATTCCTCCAAAAAGAAATGTCCCTTTGAGACCCTTTACGGACAGGCCCTGTATAATATGCGAGATAAAGAGGTCTTCCCCATCAAAAGGAACAATAAACGCCAACCTCAATCCCGTAGAACAGGCTAAAAAATATGTTACACAGGGGATAAACAAAATTTCCGTGTTAACGGAGAAGAACTATTTCTCCGGTTCCCTGACCGACCTGATGCTGGTAAAAAGGGCCTTCCCGGAAATATCCGTACTGAGAAAAGACTTCATACTCTCTGAAGAAGAGGTTGAGGTTTCCTACAGGGCAGGTGCGGATGCAGTTCTGCTGATAGCGTCCATCTTAAAAGTAGAAGAAATTTCAAAAATCTTTAGGGCTGCAAAGAAATTTGATATGAATGTTCTTGTTGAAATACACTCTGAATCTGATTTTGAAAAAATAAAACATATAAAACCCAACTTAATAGGTATAAACAGCAGAAATCTCGAAACCTTTAAAATAGACAGGTTTCAGCCGCTTACACTGAAATCTAAAATCAAACCATTTCTCGAGCAATGGAAAAGCAGAATTATATTCGAATCAGGCATAACAGATAAAGCTGATGCTGTTTTCGCCTTCTCTTCCGGATTCGATGGAATACTTGTCGGTGAATCCGTAGTCAGAAATCCCGATCTGGTTAAAGATCTTGTGAGAGTCGAGGCTAGCAATATTCCAAAGTTCTGGGATCGGCTGATGCAAATAAACGAAAGACCTCTTGTAAAGATTTGCGGGATAACAAACGAAAACGATGCAATATACGTATCACGGAAAGGTGCCCATATACTTGGATTTGTTTTTGCACGCTCTCCACGCAGAGCAAATTATTCACTGCTCAACATGTTAAAGAATCTAGATGTACTAAAAGTGGCCGTTGTCACACCCGAATCATTTAAAAACATGGAACTCAGAGCAGAAATAGAAATGATCGTCGAGCATAGCCTTGTTGATGCTATTCAGCTTCATGGTTTTCAGCCTGAAAATATGGTCGAATACGACTTTGAAATTCCCCACTACAATGCCGTGAGAATAAAGAGCGTCAGAGAGGTGGATATAATTCCGCTTTTTAATTCTCCGAGGATTCTGATTGATCACTACGATAAAAGCAAAGAGGGAGGTACCGGTAAAATTATCCCGGAGGAAATCATTACCGAGGTAAAATCGCATTATCCTCTCTGGCTGGCGGGTGGATTGGGCCCGCATAATGTAAGATCAATGATCAAAAATTACAATCCTGAACTTATCGATGCTTCGAGCAAGCTGGAGGCTAAACCCGGGAAAAAAGATCACCAAAAGATAGACACATACTTCAAGGAGATAAAAAATGCAAAAGCTGTACAATGACTTTTTTGGAAGTTTCGGGGGCAGATATGTTGCAGAAACTCTTCGTCCTGCTCTGGACGAACTTGAACACGGATGGAAGGAGGCGATGAAAGATAGATCTTTTCTTGACGAATTCAGGAAGGCGCTTAAGGAATATGCAGGAAGGCCCACACCCCTGCTTTATGCAGAAAACTCTACGAGAGAATTGGGAGGAGCAAAGATATACATTAAGCTTGAAGGCCTTGCTAATACCGGAGCTCATAAAATCAACAACGTACTGGGGCAGGCCCTCCTTGCAAAAAAGCTGGGCAAGAGAAGGATAATCGCTGAAACAGGAGCCGGACAGCACGGTGTTGCGACAGCTGCGG
>JALXDB010000045.1 GCA_026990615.1 Spirochaetota bacterium | reverse complement strand
TGGTTATTCTCTTGATTATTTTATGGTTATATTACAGTTGTTCATTCTTATTGATAGATAATCAAAGTTGTTAAAAAAATAACACCAGGAGTTTAGTAGATATGGATAAGATAGTTGTTACAAGCCGTCGTTTTTTTATGAAATTTCCCGATTTAGACTACTTTTATAAAAGAGCAGAAGAAATGGGCGCCTCGCTGGTACCTGTTTATAGTGAGGACGATGATGAACTGATTAAACATATCAGAGATGCATCGGTGGTGGTTGTAATTGGAAGGGAGATAAACAGCAGGATAATTGAAAACATGAAGAATGGAAAGTTGATTCTTGCCATGCAGGTGGGATACGACTGCGTTGATATTCCCAAAGCAACGGAGAAAGGAATTGCGGTCTGCAATATCCCTGTATACTGTACAGACGAAGTTGCCAACCACGCACTTACACTTCTTGTATCGGTGGCGAGGAAGATCAAACTTTTAATCAGTGAAACGGAGAAAGGCAGATGGGACTACAACATCGCAAAACCAATCCTCAATTTTAAGGATAAAAATTTAGGTATTATCGGGCTTGGAAGAATAGGAAGGGCTCTTGTGCCTAAAGCAAAAGGTCTGGGTTTAAAGGTTTTAGCCTATGATCCATATATCCACGATGATATATTTGAGATGTTGGAAGTTACAAGGTGTTACGACCTTGAAGACCTTCTCGAGAGTTCGGATTATATAAGCATTCATGCTCCTCTTACCCCTGAAACAAATAAAATGATAGATGAAGAGGCAATTGCAAAGATGAAAAGAGGAGCTGTAATAATCAACACTGCAAGGAGCAGAATAGTTGATTACGGTGCAATGTACAGGGCTGTTTCAGAAGGGAAACTCGCCGGAGCCGGCATAGATGTTATGGATGTTGAACCTCCCGATCCGAAAGACCCACTATTAAACCATAAAAACATAATAGTAACGCCTCATATAGCCTGGTACTCAGAAGAAAGCCTCAATAATCTTATGCAATACTCGATGGATGAAATATCAAGGGTATTATCGGGAAAGAGGCCCAGATGGATATTAAACCCGGAAGTTTTGTATAAAAAATAGAGCAATAAATTTAACCTTATATCTAACAGTTCAATGATTGGCATACAAAATCAGAGCTTATTTTGCTGTGAGAAGAAAGTGGACAAACAGGTATGCTGAAAAGATTTATATATTATATCAAAAAACGTATAACACCAAAAAAATATTCATATTAAATAAGATTTTACAATTTGACACCTGTTCAATATTAAAGTTATAATTGATCTATCAATAAATGTTTTCGAGAGATTGATGAAGGATACTCCAAAGACTGTAGTAGAGCATCTGGGGGAGCTTAGAAGAAGAATAATTTACTGCATTATCAGTGTTGCTATAACCTCTGGAGGCGCATATTTCTTCATAGATGATATACTTCAGTTTATAGTAAAAGTGGGAAAGCTGGAAAATCTTGTATTCATCAGTCCAACAGAAGCATTTTTTGTTATGATTAAGCTGTCCCTCCTTGCAGGTATCATACTGGCTATGCCTTTTATTCTCTATCAGGTATGGATGTATGTTGGTGTTGCTCTAAAAAAAGAGGAAAAGAAATATCTGATATTCTTTGGACCGGTATCATACATACTTTTTTTAATAGGGGCTGCATTCGCATTCAGAGGTGTTTTGCCTCTCGGTATGAGATTTCTGCTTTCATTTTCTAAAAGCTATATAACGCCAATGATTACACTTAATTCGTATGTATCTTTTTTGGGCAAGATGATTACAGCATTTGGTTTGATGTTTGAACTCCCCCTTGTTGTGCTATTCTTATCTAAAATAGGTATAGTAACGCCGGAGATTATGAAGAAAGGTAGAAGATATGCCATAGTGGGTATATTTATCATTGCAGCAATACTTACTCCGCCGGATGTCGTTAGCCAGATAATGCTTGCCGTTCCCATTTTAATTCTATATGAGGTAAGTGTCTGGATCTCTGTTGTGGTTAGCAGAAAGAGAGAAAAAGCTCTTGGGATTGAAGAAACAGCGGCAGAAACAGCATAATTGAAATAATTTTAGTTGATGGAGATAGAAATGCCAAAGAAAAAAGAAAAACTTTACCATGTTGAAATCAGCGACATAATCGAACCTGAACAGGAAGACAGGGTTATAGAGGTGGTTTCACCGTATTTAAATAAAAGTTATGAAGAGCTTAAAAGCTACTTCCAGACAACGGATACCATTGAAGTAAGGAGACTTTCAAAAGAAAAAGCTGATTCTTTAGCTGACGAATTCAAAGGCCTGGATGTAACTGTTAAAATTGAATCTATAGATGAAAAAAAAGAAAAAGCAGCATCGGGGCAGATAAGATGTCCTAGATGCGGGCATGTTCTTGAATTTCCGGACTGGAGATGTCCAGAATGTTACTACGAGTTTCCGGATTATGAATTCATGGGAGACGATGAGCTGGAAGAAGAGATAGAATAGATAGTTTTTTTCTCCTCTTTTCCAATATGTTTATTATAAAAATCCTCGAATAATTTCTTTATATCGAAAACTTTTTTTAGTTTCATGGCTTCATGAACCAGATTTTCTGCTTCTGAAATATCCATATTT
>JALXDB010000044.1 GCA_026990615.1 Spirochaetota bacterium | reverse complement strand
ATTAATTTCATCCGGATTTCCAGTAGGGTTTCCAGTGGTTTCGATTCCACCTGCCGGTGGAATGTGGTTATTGTCGATATTGTCGGATGGATTCTGGTAATTTTGAGAAGGCCTTTTCTTAATCTTGAATGATTTGGTCCCCGAACTTTTTTTGAAAATATTAAGGTTGAATGAACCGGGTTTTTTCTCCGGTTTACAAACATTACAGTATTCGGTGGGTACTGTTCCGGGTAGAAAATATTCAGTTTTTACTTCTTTACAATATTTAGTGGGGAGGAGTCCTGATTTTTTGCAAATTTTAACTGCATAAACCCCCTTTGGACGTTGATACCATCTGGGTGGTTTATCTTTCAATGCATCCCTCATGAACTTTGCCCATATTGGAGCTGCAACTACACCCCCAGCTTGACCTCTTCCCAGAGAAATACTGTTTCTGTCAAATCCAACCCACACACAGGTTACAAGGTCCGGTGTAAAACCTGTAAACCATGCATCTTTCCAGTTCTGGGTGGTGCCGGTTTTTCCTCCAGCCGGCCTGTCAAAACCGTTGTTTTTAGCCGCCCAGTAACCGGTTCCTCCGGGTCTCATAACATCTCTTAGCATATCGACCATTATGTAGTTTGTCTGTTCGGAGATTACCTGCCTGTTTTCTTTAAGCTGCTTTTTCCTGAGCTTTTCTTCAAAATTATCTATAAGATTTCCATCCCTATCCAGAACGTAAAGTATGGCAATTGGATCAACCCTTTTCCCGTTGTTGGCGAATGTTGCAAAACCTCTGGCCTGTTCAAGGGGTGAAAGCTCGACTACACCCAGAGCAATAGAGTACACCCTCGGGAATCTTTTCTTTACCTCTTTAGGATCTGTTATACCGAGAATTTTTGATGCATACTTGATGACAGTATCCACTCCAAGTCTGTCGACAATTTTCGCAGTTACCACATTGATTGATTTTCTTAAAGCATCCCTGAGGCGAACTTTGCCGTGATATATACCTCCATAGTTTTCGGGAATCCATTCTTTGTCTCCATCGTAGAAAATAACCGGACTGTCCATGATTATTGAAGCTGGAGTAAAAATCTTGGTATCAATTGCTGCCGTGTAAATGTACGGTTTGAATCCTGAACCTACCTGCCTTCTTATCTGAACTGCCCTGTTCAACTGATTATCTTCGGAAAAGCTGCTACCCCCAACCATTGCTGTGATGTACCCTGTTTTGGGCTCGATTGCTATTAAAGCCCCTTCAACCTTCTGAAATTCTCCGGTGGATTGGTTTAATTTATATGAGCTCTCTATAATTCTGTTTACAGATTCTGTGTTAAACAGAAAGGAAATCATATCCAGAGGAGCTATTATATTTGATTGCAGGTAGTTTAGTATTCTCTCCTCATTTTTATGTTCGCCTATGTTTATCTTTTTAAGATCAAAAACAAGAGATAGCATGTCCAAAGAATCAAGAATCTTTTTATCAAGATTATCTCTGACCCTTTTCATTATGGCCCTGTATATCTCATTCTGGCGTTTTAACCCCTCTTTCAGGTACTTTTCGGCCAATGCCTGCTGCCTCAGGTCGAGCGAAGTATATACTTTTAGGCCACCGGTGTAGATCCTTTTTGCCCCGTATATTTTTTCTAGTTTTTGTCTCACATACTCCACAAAGTGGGGTGCTTTGTTCTCTGCCAGCTTGTATACAGACTGTGAAGGGGATCTCATCTGAAGTCTGAAATTAACCCAGAAATCCTGAAAAGAGTCGTAAGCCTCTTTTGCACTCACCATATGGAGCTTGACCATATTCTCCAGAACATGCTCCTGCCTCTTTCGTGCCGCCCGTGGATTTTTTATAGGTGATAGCCTGTTGGGTGACTGGGGTAGTCCTGCAAGCATCGCACATTCAGCAAGGTTTAAATCCTGAACGTGCTTGTTGAAATAAAACTGGGAGGCCGCTTCAACTCCGTAAGCACCATGGCCGAAATAGATCTGATTAAAGTAAAGAGTCAGTATTTCATTCTTGGAGTATTTTTTTTCTATTTTTAATGCCAGCCAGCTCTCTTTAAGCTTTCTGGCCCAGGTCTTTTCTCTTCCCGTGAAGAGAGTCCGGGCGAGCTGCATAGTTATGGTGCTTGCTCCCTGGCTTTTTTTTCCGGTTCTTATATTTGCTATGAGTGCACCGAAAATTCTCTTTATATTTATTCCGTGGTGTTTGTAAAATTGATTATCCTCAACGGCTATTAGAGCATTTATTAGATTTTTAGGAAGTTGGTCGAATGTAACAGGTTCTCTTTTTACAGTGAATAGCTCGCTTATCAGGTTACCGTTTCTATCGTATATTTTTGAAGGAATTTCTGGCTTAAAATTTTCAAGTTTGGCGATATCGGATGTATCCTCGAACGAAGCTATTAAATATCCAAGCCCAACGCCAAGTCCAATTGATATTGCCAGAAGAGAATAGATTAATATTTTTTCAATTCTTTTGAGCTTTTTCATGATTGATTATAGAAATTTTAATATGATTAAAATCAACCTTAATAACATAAAAAATAAAAGTCAAGATATACAGGGGTAGCATCTTTATTGTCAATATATAAATAAAAAAGACTAGCGTTGCCGCTAGTCTTTGGGTGCAACAAGAATAGTAAC
>JALXDB010000043.1 GCA_026990615.1 Spirochaetota bacterium | reverse complement strand
AAATTATGAAATGATTTCAGTGATAAAATAAATTCATTTTTATCTTTACAAATATTTGGTTCACGATTATATTATTAGCGACTATTCAAACATCTATTTTTCAGGAGAAAAAAATGGAAAACAAAGAAAAGGTAAAGGAGATAATCGATAAAATACGACCTGCTCTGCAGGCAGAAGGCGGAGATGTAGAGCTGGTTGAAATTGAAGAGGATGGAACAATAAAAGTAAGACTTCTCGGAACATGCGGCGGATGCCCAATGAGCCAGATGACACTGAAGATGGGGATAGAGAGAATCCTGAAAGAGGAAATTCCTGAAGTCAAAGAAGTAGTCGCTGTTCCATAAATAAAGTTGATTGGATTTTAAAATGGATAATAACAATAACATTACAGATAGATTACTGACCAACATTTTAGAAACCGCCATAAGAATAGAAGAGGAAGGCAGGGAATTTTACGAAGCTTTAGAAGCTAAAAGTGATAAAAAAGAACTGAAAAAACTATTTAAGAGTCTTGCAAAAGATGAAGTAAAACATAAAAAAACCTTTGAAAATATGCTGAAAAATATCAAGCCAGGAATACCGGCAAAAATGGAAGAAGCAAAAAACTTAACAGATGAATACATAAGTTTGCTCGGGAGCTATACTAAGGCTGATATATTTACATCTGAACGAGTTAAAAAGGCTTCGGAGAGACTGTTAACCTTAAAAGATTCAATTCTATTCGCAATTAAAAGGGAACTGGACTCAATTCTTTACTATCAGGAAGTTAAAGAGTTTCTTGCTCCAGAAAGCCAGGAGGTGGTAAACGATATCATCAGAGAAGAAAGAAACCACTTCCTAAAGTTATCAGCTTTAAATAGATAAACCAATAATTCTAACAGGAGGAGTGAAAATGTTAAGTGAAAAAATGAAAGATGCGTTAAATAAGCAGGTGAATGCAGAGCTGTATTCTTCGTATCTGTATCTGTCGATGGCCGCCTATTTTGATTCGATCAATCTAAATGGATTTGCCCAATGGATGAAAGCACAGGCCAAAGAAGAGGTGGGCCACGCCATGAAGATATACAAGTATATATACGATCGTGGAAGCAGTGTTGTATTAGAAAGCATCGATAAACCACCGGTTGAATGGAATTCCCCGTTAAATGCATTTGAAGATGCATATAAGCACGAGCAGAAGGTAAGCGAGATGATAAACAACCTTGTTGTTATTGCAAGAGAAGAAAAAGATTACGCTACTGAAAATTTTCTGCAGTGGTTCGTTGAGGAGCAGGTTGAAGAAGAAGCTTCAGTTGATGAAATCGTTCAGAAATTAAAGTATGTTGAAGGGTCCAAAAATGCAATTTTTATGCTTGATTCAAAATTGGGACAAAGACAGTAAATAATAACTGAGGGGAAATTTTATGGAAAACAGTGAGACAATTGACATTAAATCAATTCAGGAGTTTTTAATTGAAAAGGGGATTAATCCATCCTTTCAGAGACTAAAAATATATGAATATCTTAAAAAGGCGGATTTTCACCCGACTGTTGACAATATCTACAACGAATTGATCAAGATTATTCCTACTATATCAAAAACTACAATTTACAATACTCTTAAGCTCTTCGTTGAAAAAGGCATTGCCCAGACACTGACAATTGATGAAAACGAGGTAAGGTATGACTGCAATACAGAGCCTCATGCTCATTTTAAATGTATTAAATGCGGTAGAGTCTACGATGTAATGCTGAGCAATGTTGACTTTAACTACGATTATGTCGATGGGCACAAAGTTTTGGATTGTCATATCTACCTTCGTGGAGTATGTAAAAATTGCTTGAATAAAGGGTAATAAATCTTGACTTTGACTTTATTGGGATTAAATTATTACTGATATGTAATGATTACATACTGGTAATTATTTCACAAAGGAGTAATGATAGAATATGGAAAAGATAGTTATAATAGGAAATGGAGCGGCCGGAATCGAAACGGCGATTAATATAAGAAAACTTGATTCAGAATCAGAAATTACACTGATTTCGAACGAAAGGTATCCACACTACTACAGACCAAGATTGATCGAATACCTTGGAGGTAAAATAGATACAGAGAATTTCATCATTTACAAAGAGGATTTTTATGGGAAAAACAGAATTAAAAATATAACCAACGAGAAAATTGTAGAAATCAATACGGAAAAAAAGTCTGTAATATCTGAAAAAAATAACAGTTACGAGTTTACCAAATTAATGCTGGCAACAGGTGCCAGCAGTTTTAGACCACCCATTCCTGGCTCTGACCTGAAGGGAGTCTTCACACTGAGAACCATTGAAGATGCAGATCAAATCCGCTCTTTTGTTTCTGATAAGAAAAATATTGTTATTCTGGGAGGAGGCATCCTTGGCCTTGAGATAGCAAATAGCATCAAAGATGACGAGAAAGATATAGTCGTTATAGAGATGTTTGACAGGCTTCTACCTAGGCAGCTTGACAATAAAGCATCAAGTATACTAAAAAACATACTTGAGAGAAAAGGCTTAAACTTTATTCTCGGCGATTCTGTTGCCAATATTGGCGGCAGCCAAGAGGTGCATGAAATATCGCTCAAATCCGGGAAGAACCTGAAAGCGGAATGCATCATAATATCAGCAGGTGTAAGGT
>JALXDB010000042.1 GCA_026990615.1 Spirochaetota bacterium | reverse complement strand
ATGTAAAACTAATGTTAGAAAAAATAAAATCAAGCAAAATAATTCATCCTGAACTAAAAGTGCAGTCTTCAAAAGTTTATAATAAAATGTTGGAATTACAAAGTGGTTTTTAATATATTAATAATAAAAAATATATAATACTTCAAAAAATCACAACAATTATAAGCAAAACTGCATCATTTCTTTAATTGCTTTTCAGAAATGATACTTCGGACTCCAAAAAGAAAAAATTAATATCCAGTATTAAAAATCATTAGGAAATTGCATGGAAATTGAAAAATAAATTAAAAAATAAATTTAGAAATTGTTTATATTAAAAGTGGAAGGTTGTAATATTTTCGCATATTGTAGCCTCCTTGGTTAATCAGTTTCTGGAAAAGCTATTATATATTTGTTAATTAAGCTGCGCTAATTTCTTAAATATTTTACAGGAATATATCCATATTACCCGCCTGCAGTCTGATCAACTTCAATCTTATAAGTAATTTTGAACTTTATCTATTCTAATACCAAGTACGGTTGCTGTTGCACAAAACCCATAAGTTTTACCACTGACATCACACTACGGCCAACAATTAAGGTTTATAAAAAATTAAAGAGTTGTAATTATTATCTTTTGATATTAAAATATTAGAAAAATTTTATTGGAGGTGTCAAAATGAAGTTAAAACATCTAACTGCATTAATCATTGCTTTAATATTTATGTTCTCGATTCCTCTTGCCTTTGCCGGTGGTGGAGGAAAAGAGGAGAAATCAGCATCATCCGCACCCAAAGAGCAAAAGGCCGAAGAAACCCAGGCTCCGGCTCAGGCCCCAAAAGAAGAAACACCTCTGATCATAGGTACAACGGATAAACTTTCGGGAGACATAGATACAGCTCAGGCCTACGATTTTCATACCTGGGAAATTTTTCAAAACATTTCCAGAGGACTTCTCACCTATAAACCCGGAACGACAGAACTTGAACTCGGTCTGGCGGCAGACTGGCCAACCGTAAGCAATAACGGGCTTGAATACACATTTAAGCTGAAAAAAGGGCTCAAGTTTTCCGATGGGACACCATTCAATGCTAAGATTGTTAAATACTCCATAGACAGAGTTATAAAACTTCAGGGTGACCCTGCCTGGCTCGTCTCTGACTTTGTCAAAGAGGTCAAGGTAATCGATGATTATACGGTTAAATTTATCTTAAAGAATGCAATCGGATACTTTCCTTCTTTAGTTGCCACTGTACCTTATTTCCCTGTAAGCCCAAAAGCATATCCGATGGATAAGATAGTTTCACAACCTGAAAACATTCCATGTATAGGGCCATACACAGTTAAAAAACTTGTCAGAGATGTAGAAATTGACCTGGAGGCTAATCCGGACTACTATGGTACACAGCCAAAGACCAAAAAGGTTATTATTAAATACTTTTCCGATGCAACCAATATGAGACTTGCTCTTGAAAACAAAGAGATAGATATTGCCTGGAAAACTCTGTTACCCTCGGATATAGAAGATCTGAAGAACAAATCCGAGTTTAATACTATCGAGGCAAAAGGAGCCTATATAAGATACCTCTGCTTTGTAACAGATACGCCTCCTGTCAATGATCCGCGGGTTAGAAAGGCAATATCCTATGCTCTCGACAGAAAAGCAATAGCCGAAAAGGTATTTTTCAACCAGGTAGAACCTCTATACAGCATGGTACCGATGGGAATGTGGAGTCATATCGATGCCTTTGAACCCTACAATATCGAAAAGGCAAAGGAGCTTCTTGCTCAGGCAGGATACAATGAAAATAAGCCACTTGAAGTGCCACTATGGTGGACACCCACACACTACGGTCCTACAGAACAGGATGTTGCAGCAGTTTTAAAATCCTCCCTGGAAAAAACAGGAGTCATAAAGGTTAACCTTCAGAGTGCCGAATGGGCATCCTACGTCCACAATTTTGATAGGCATAATATGCTGCTGTTCCTGCTTGGTTGGTATCCGGATTACATAGATCCTGATGATTACCTGTCACCATTTGCTCATTCCGGCGCAGCATCCAACGGCATGGGTATTTTCCTGAACGATAAAAAGATGGATGAGCTTCTGGAAAAGGCGGCAAGAGCAACATCCAAAGAGGAGAGGACAAAATACTACGAACAGATACAGAAATACTGGACAGAGGTATGCCCAACAGTTCCACTTTTCCAGGGGAAACTTTACCTTGTAACACAGAAAAATATATCCGGAGTGAAGGTTGCTCCTACAATGATATTCAACTATGACACAGTGGTTAAGAAGTAATACTTAAAAGGAAAGGGCCTCCTTCAATTAAAAGGAGGTCCTTTTTTATATATTAATAATGAGTCCACTTTAAAAGCATAGTACGGTCATCTCGAGCTTTAAATCTATTAACTTGATTTTAGGCGAAAAATCTGTAATGCTTTATTTAATATAGCTTTCCCCATAGCTTAAAAGATAAAAAAGAATTGTTCCGCTACGCTCACAACCATACTTCATTATGTTACATTCGAAAGCAAAAGATATTTATTCGTTTCGCTCGAAGAGTAAAAGAAATTTCTCGCTTCGCTCGAAGAGCAAAAGAAATTTCTCGCTTCGCTCGAAGTACCGAAAACAAGTTTTTATAGTAAACTCAATAATAAAAAA
>JALXDB010000041.1 GCA_026990615.1 Spirochaetota bacterium | reverse complement strand
TCATAGGATCTGTTGTTATCAGTATATTTATAGAAAAGAAACGATTAGCCCTTGAAAGCAGTGAAATTTCCAGTCAATAATCACAGCCAATAATCAATTGAAGAAAGAATTGTTAAAGAAAGACTAAATAAAGGATATGGGAGTTTAGTTGTATCAACAATCTTTATTTGTCCTCTTCATGGTTTTGAGATTTGATATGTATTTTTCGGCCAGTTGGAGAACCTTTTTTTATTTAAAAGTGCGAAAATATTATACGTTATCTATTTAAATGAATTAACAAAAAACTATTTAAAAATAGTGTGATAAAGATCCACCCCAAAACTTGTTGATAGGGGATTTCCCGGCTTTATCTTAAAAGTTCTTTCTCCATTGTTCCCTCTTTCTGCTCTCAAAAAAAGCGCTTTACCGTTGTACTTCTTTAGGAAATGCCTTGCCAGGGTATAAAGGTGAGTAACAAAAACCACTCTCACTTTATTTTCTACAAGAGCTTCAACTATCTGTCTGCCAATTTCCGAACCTTCAATTTCATTTGTTGTTTCAAATGATTCATTAAACAGGAGAATAGAGTACTTGCTTAAATTGTTTGCTATATCGTTCATTCTGTTTAATTCTTCGTCAAGTTTGCCGCTTTTTAACTCTGAATCTTCTTCACGTATAAAGTGGGTGAATATTCCATTGCTGATATTTGAAGTGTAAAAGTCCGCGGGTACAAACATGCCTGATTGCATTAGCAGTTGGGATTGGCCTATGCTTCTGAGTAATGTTGTTTTTCCACCTTTGTTTGCTCCTGTAATAATAACGGGATTCCTATTTATATTTTCTATTCTGTTTTTTATAACTCTACCGTTCAGAGATAAAGAAAGGGCGATATCGTAAAGATTGTTTGATTTGATAACAAAATCATCGTTTAGAACAATTTCTGGAAAGCTGATGGGAAGGTTCAGGTTTTTTAATCTGTTGTAAAGATTTAATGCGCCGATGTAAAAACCTATTTCAATTTGAAATGTTTTAAAGAAATTCAGAACATGATCTGCAGAACTCGCAAGCAAAGTGGCTGTTTTAGCGATACTCTTTGCCTTTATATCGGATAGAGCCCTCATACCACTTAAATCATTTTCATTTACTGTAATAACCGAATATCCGTTTTTCAAGTTCATAATTCTTTTTATAATTCTATTTTCGTTTTCTAATTCTTTTCTGATGGTATAATCCACTCCTTTATTTCCCTTTCCCAGACCGGCGCTTATAAGCATTCCTCTTTTGAACCTTAAATTTTTAAGGTGTGAGAGCAGTTTCGATAGATATGTATCGTTGAGTTCATCTGTAAAAATATCAAACAGATTTCTGAATCCTGGAGAGTTAAAGTTATTTATATTTTCAGTAATAATCTTTTTGACTGCATAAAATTCGTCTATAAACATCTCGAAAACTTCTATTGACCTGCTTAGCATAGAATCAGCATTTCTACCGAAAAATCCAAAGTATATATTTTTTTCTCTTTCAACAGTTTGTGTAGATATTTCATAGAATCTTCTAACAGTATCCTGGTTTTTTAAACAGTCTCTAAGTATTTCCTGCCTGTAATGGATAGATTCTGCATCGGTTAAAATGTTGAGTAGAACAGTTTTTGATGACTGGTAGATCAGTTCATCCCCTTCAGACATTGCCTGGAGAATAGGCTCAATACCTAAATCATCAAGAAGCGCCTCATCCCTGCTGCTAAAATCTTTCTGTAACGTTAAACTTTTATCTTTAAAAAGCAGAAAAGGATTCATCTTTTCATCAATCTTTCTTTTAAATCATTATAGGTTAATTGGTATTTTCGAGCCATCGAAATGGCATATGCCAGACCATCCGGTTGTTTTTCAACTATCTTAAATGTTCTAACCGAAGGATCATCTTTAAGAACTGTACTTACCATGCTGATAATATTCTCACTGTAATTTACTATTTCGTAGAGAAAGGTTACCCATACCGTTAACAGTTTTTTTTGGGATATTAATTCTATCAATTTTCTGCTCAAAAACTCAGCATCCTCAAGAGTAGTAGATGTAAAAATCTCATTCAATATCAAAACACTATTTGATTTAGTCCTCTTTATAATTTTATATAACCTGGTAAGCTCCTCTTCAAGTTTCCCTTTAAGGGTTCCCACTTCTTCCTGTCTTTCAAAATGAGTAAATATATGATCAAACATGGGAACGGTTGCCTTTTCTCCAGGTACAGGTAAACCGAGGTTCGCAAAATAAAGGATCTGGCCTATCATCCTGGCAAAAGTTGTTTTCCCTCCCTGGTTTGGTCCCGTAACAACCATGATATATCTATCTCTGTCAAACCTGAAACTGTTTAAAATGACAGGTTCATCACTGAACAAAAGCCCGTAGGCAAGAGCCATATTAAATCCATTTTTAACTTGGAAATTGTCATGTGCGATGGAAAATTCAGGATAACAGAATTTTAGGCCTTTGTACTCCAAACTATTCATAAATTCAATGTAAGATATATAAAATTGTACTTCTTTATCAAAAGATGAGATAATATCTGAAATGAAATCCTTTTTTGTGTTCCATATATCTTTTAGTCTGGAAAATGTATTGCTGTAGATTTTACTGACCCGTTCAAGTATCTCGGCCTCTATATGGTTCATATGGAGTGAATCTACAATTTCTATTTTATATAGATTCTCATTTTTGCTATTAAATCTTTCAAAATCCTTTTCAATCTCTCTATAATAATCAGGTTCGTTTTCGTACTTTTTAACTTTTATTACGTTGTCTCTAATAAATAAGCAGTATTGAATACAGGAAAGTTCATTTAGTATATCACTGGCCTCTCTCTTCAGCTCCACAAACTCCTCGGATCCACAGTAAAAATCGAGGTAATCTCTAAAACTGATTAATCCTTCTGATTTTAAATTAACTTTCTGTAGCTCTTTCTGCAGTTTAGAAACGGCGTTGCAGTATACATTGATGGCCTCTAATAGCCACCTTTCTTTTTGCAATTCATAGTAGTAGTCTCTGGAATTTTTTAGATAGCTTTTTACTTCCAGCATGCTTTTTGAGAAATTATTTATAATTACAAAAATCCTTTCGTCCTGGAGGTCTTTCATTATTTCCTGTCTGTAGATGATTTCCTCCATATCTTTTGGTTTTAAAAAGAAAAATATTTTTAAGTCGTATTCCTTTTTACCGGCTGTTATACCATCTATTATTTTGTCAATATTCAGATCTTTGAACATATCAGGATTTTCAACCATTTCATTGGTATATCTTTTGGTACTTCCCTGTTTGAATAAAATGCTCTTAAAATTCATGTTTGTTATGGTTTTTGAAATCTCCAAAATTAACCTCTTCCCAGATAAGAATCTTTCAATATCAATTCAATTTAATTTCATTAAATTCTATCTGGCGGGAATAAAAACAAACAAGGATGAGATGAAGGTAGCCATCCATCAGACCCCGCCGTTACAGATTACACTGTAAAGCAGGAGTCATCAGCCATTTGAGGCATTTTATGGGGGACTCCATCCCCATAAAAAACATAATAGACAAGCTTGAACAGTGTCAAGAAATATCGAAATGCTATTCTTTTTTCATAAGCCATGTGTATATTGAAATTGCAACTATTATAATCAGCCCGTAAACAAGCTGGGTCCAGAAACCGGCAAGACCAATGGCAATAATACCTGCTTCCAGAGACCCTATTATCAAAGCTCCGATAAAGCTTCCATATATTGTACCCATACCGCCAAAAACTGATGTTCCTCCTACAAAGACGGCTGCGAGAGTTCTCATTAAATATCCCTGTCCAAGTGTCGGCCAAAAATAGGTTACCTCCAGACTGGAAAGTATACCTGAAAGAGCTGAGAAAAAGCCCATCATCATGAAAACTGTCATTCTAACTCTATCAACTCTGATACCCATCATGCGCGCACTTTCCCTATTATCACCGACAAAAAACACGTGTGACCCGAATCTATGTCTTTTTAAAATCATGCTCAGGATTATACCCAGTGAAAACATCCATATGATCTGTGCGGGAACGGCTCCACCAATTCTACCCACGAATATTTTAAAAAGCAGTGTATCCTTTACAGGGACAAGAGTTATACCCATTCCCTGGGCCAGTACATTTACCAGACCTCTAAAGAAAAACTGGGTACCGATTGTAGCCACAAGGGAAGGTATTCCAATCCTTACTACTATTAGGCCGTTGAACCAACCTGCTATCAACCCCGTGGCAAAACAGAGCAGTGTAGCTATCCATATGTTGCCATCCGTCAGCTCTACTGTCTTTGAGAACACCCAGGCTGAAATCCCCAGTATTGATGGAAATGAAAGGTCAATCTCCCCGGTTATTATTACGAAAGTCAAGGCAAGAGCAAGTATGCCGGAAAACGGTATTGTCGACATGAATGAATAATATATGTCAAATTTGGTGAAAGTCTGAGGATTACCAATGATAAATAAAAGGAATATTGCTATTAAAACAGAAGTAATACTTACTTCCAGTCTCATTTCACGAACTTTGCTCGTTATGATTTTCCTTGTTGCTGACATTGTTTCGTTCATTTTAAATACCTCTGGATATTTTTGGGTCGGAAAAGATTAAAAATAAAGGGTGTTCCGGAGCATATACAATCCGGAACACCCTCCTTCTATTTCATCTTTCCAGTTCTGGCAAGTTCAACCATCTTTTCTACCAGTTCATCCTGACTGATCTCCTTTTTCAGGAATTCTCCGGCCACCTGTCCTCTGTCTAGAATAACGAATCTATCGGCAACAGGATAAACGTAGTATATATTGTGGCTAATGAAGATCGCGGATTTTCCACTTTTCTTGATGTTCAGAACAAAATCCAGAACCTTTCTTGTTTCGGACAGTGACAATCCCATTGTGGGTTCATCCAGAATTATGAGCTCTGCGTTGAAGTATAGAGCTCTGCCTATAGCAATTCCCTGCTTTTCTCCGCCGGATAGTGATTTTACAATTGAATCCACATTTATAGCCTTTGATGTGAACCCGAGATGTTTTCTCAGTATTTTTTCTGTTTCCTTTTTCTCCTCGTTTATCCTGAGAAATCCAAGCCTGTCCGTTATTTCCCTTCCCATGAAAACATTTCGCCATAGTGTTTGCTGTTCTCCCAGAGCCCTCTCCTGGTAAACAGTTTCGATTCCAAGCTCTCTTGAAAGTTCCACAGAATGATATGTAATTTTTTTGCCTTTGAAATAGATCTCGCCTTTATCCGGCCTATGGACACCTGTTATTATTTTTATCAATGTCGATTTACCGGCACCGTTATCGCCTACCAGTCCTACTATCTCATTGTTGCCAACCCTGAAATTTACATTTTTTAGAACCTCAACCTCTCCAAAAGATTTGTAGATACCATCCATTACCAATAGATAATCCTCTGGATTGTACATCTTACCTTATCCCCTTTTGTGCTAGAGGTGCAACAAAATCTATGTTGGTCCTGTCGATTAAAGCGGCACCTGTATCAATATGAAGTCCTGAGAAGCCGTACTTTTTGGTGAAACACACCTGTAGAATGGGCAGATACCCCTGCAACCATGGCTGCTGGTCCAGTACAACGCCTACATAGCCCTTTTTGATTGCATCGACTGTGGCAGCAGACAGATCAAAACCGGCTATATATATGGAGCCCGGCCGTCTTCTTGCAGCCCTCATATAGGTTTCTGCGGTGGCAGTTAATGCGCCGTGGTCTATAATTATCAGTTTAACATCCGGATGCGAGGATACATATCCGGTGAAAACCGGAGTGCCAAGAGAGGCATCTGCATTTATTGCGTCTGATATTTCTATGTAGTCTACCTTTACACCCATCTTTTTAAGGGTATCAATGCATCCTTTAGTTCTCAAACCTCTTGTCTCCTGGCCAAGTAGCCCCCAAACCATAGCTCTGTCTCCAGGCTTCAGGTGAGCTCTTTTAGCCGCGCCTTTTGCAAGTATAACACCTGATGGGTACAATTCCTGACCTACATAACCGAATCCCTTCTCCTTGTATTTAGCCTCTATATGGGGTAGACTGGTGTTCTGGCTGGTTACTATTATTCCCTTTCGCTCGGCCTCTTCGATTAACGGACCGAAAGCAGCCTCACCGGGATGTCCCATTATGCATATACCATCGGGTCTCCTTGCTATTGCTTCCTTGAACTGAGCTATCATCTTATCGGGGTTCCATCCTGACCAGACGTACTCGACCTTACACCCAAGGTCTTTTTCTGCAGCTCTTGCCCCTCTATATACAACAGAAGCAAAAGGTCCGCCTGGATTACCACCGGGGAAAAATACTATTCTTATTCCTTCAAAGTGTTTATGCTCCCTGGCAAAAGCGAATGTTGACAGTGAAAACATAAAGACAATTACCAACATCAGTAGCAAAATCTTTTTTTTCATGACAGCCTCCTTTTAATATTTTTATAATTATTTTTTTAAGTTATTATGTTTTCCAACCACCCCCTCTCATAGAGAATACAATATGCGGTTAAACACAAGCGTATGCAGGGTGAAAAGATGTAATGGTTTACAGGTAAACATTTTAACATAATTATTAATCTTGTCAAGAGAGATAAAAAATAAAATTTTTATAATTTATAATATATTGATAGATGAAGCTTTGAAGAAGATGAATACCCGTTCTCCATCTTTTAATTTGAGGTTAAAAAATGAAGCTCTGGTTATTATAACTTTAAAAAGAAATCTTTTCACCATTACACCAATTTCGAAAAAATATCCTGAGCTCTGAATATAACTTACTGTCCCGATAAATGAGTTTCTCATGCTTGTTTCTATTTTACTCAAACCTATAGAAATATCCTCCGGCCTTATGGCTATGTACCCCTCTTTACGCGGAACAACTCTGCCCGTTTCAACGGTTATCTCTCCCAGTAATGCTTTTGAGCCATTAAATTTTACATGGAATATGTTTTTTGCGCCAATAAAATCGGCTACAAATTTTGTAGCGGGGTTACTGAAGATAGCATCAATTGTTCCATATTGAGCCAGCATACCATTGTTCATAATTACAGCCCTGTTACCCAGATATAGGGCGTCACTGAAATCATGGGTAACCATTACTGTTGTTACTCCGGTTATACGCTTAATTCTTAATAAAAGCTCTTTTATGCTATGTTTTGATCGAGGATCAACACTTGAAACAGGCTCATCAAGCAAAAGAACTTTCGGGTTTACCACAAGGGCTCTTGCAAGACTTACCCTTTGAGCTTCGCCACCGCTTAAAGTGGACGGGTATCTGTTAAGGAGGTGTTTAAGGTTTAATCCTTCAATATATTTATCTAACAACTTTTTTTTATCGTTTCTGCCGGTTGTTGTAAAGTTCAGACCGTATCTTATATTATCAATTACTCTAATGTGAGGAAAAAGATACGGCTGCTGGTATACAATGGATATATTTCTTTTTTCAGGGGGAAGGCCGGTAACATCTTCTCCATCAATAATCACTTTTCCGTTTTTCACAGGAACAAGCCCGGCTATTGACTCTATAAGCATGGTTTTTCCGGCTCCATTTGGGCCCATAATAATAAAAAAATCACCTCTATTAACTTTAAAACTTATCTCTTTTAAACTAAAGTTGCCCATTTCAACAGTTAAATCTTTTACCTCAATCATAATGACATCACTCGTTTTTACTCTTCATAATCAGGATTCTTAAAATGATAAAAACTGCAAGTGATATAGAGACAAGCCAGAATGCCACCGGGAGAGAATACTCCAAACCGTATGCTTCGAACCGTTCGTATATCAATACCGGAGCAATCATCGGATGATAAGCCACTATAACAACAGCTCCAAATTCGCTTATTGCCCTTGCAAATGACATGACAAAACCAATAAAAATGCTTCTTTTTGCAAGAGGAAGTGTTATATGGAAGAATGTATAGGGTAGAGATGCCCCCAGACTTCTTGAGACCTTTTCAAGTTTCTGGGATACATTCTCGAACCCCTCTTTTGCCGCATTAATGAAAAAAGGTATACTTACAAATGTTAGTACTGTAACTATACCGCCTACAGTTCCCATAATCTTTACACCCAGCATCTGTAAAAATCTGCCAAACCAGCAGTTTTTGCCTGCAATAGAGAGTATGGCTATGCCTATTACCGGGTGCGGAATAACTATTGGAATATTTATTATACTTTCAATAAATTTTTTACCTGAAAAGTTGAATCTTGACAGAAGATAGGAGAAGGGTATTCCAACTGCAAGTGATATCAAAGCTGCTGAACCAGATGTTATAATACTGAGCAAGATTGAACGTACAACATCTGTATCTGTTAGGGCTTTAATTAAACTCGGTGGAGATGAGGATACCATAATTTTGGCTATAGGAGCGGTGATGAATATCACTAGAACGATGGATATAAAAATCAAAACAATCCAGAACATCTGATTTATCTTCATGCCGGCCCGCATCCTGTATAGCAATATTTCTTGATTCAAAATAAGATTTAAGAATATTTAATTATCAATAATAAAAACCTTAATAAAAATTGGTGTCAAATTTTATAAAAATATTAATCGCCCGATTATCCTGATTTTTTATTTCTATTTATCAGGTTTTACGTATACTAATTCGTTTAACCACCCAGGAACTTCTGTATCAATATTTTTTTCCAGAACAGGAGGTGTTATTACAAGTTGGCCGCTCCTTTTTAATATATCCAATCCACCGTCCCTTTTTTGAAGAATAAACTTAACAAAGTCAACTACCTCTCTCTTGTTTAATGAGGATTTTAAAACGGTTAGCCCGTAGGTGATGGCTTCTCCTCTATAAAACTTAAATTTCTGATTATTGTTGCTCATGCCTTCAGAAACTCTTATCT
>JALXDB010000040.1 GCA_026990615.1 Spirochaetota bacterium | reverse complement strand
GCATACTCTCCGCTTCAGAGAGGGCTGCTTACTGGCAAAGTAACTCCGGACTACAGGTTCAAGGATGATGATCATAGAAAGGACAATCCCTTTTTTACGATAGAAAATCGAAAGCGGGTTATGAAGCTTATTGATGAAATAAAACCGATTGCTGATAAATACGGCATGACTGTGTCTCAGCTTGTAATAAATTGGACTGTGAACAGGCCCGGTATTACTGCTGCACTTATCGGTACCCGAAGTGTAAAGCAGGCCGAGGAAAACTTCAGCTCCCTTAATTATAGTATCTCAGGCGAAGATATTGAGGCAATTAATATGGCTGTTGAAAATGTAAAACTTGATGTGGAGGAGTAGGGTTGAGAGTTGTTGGAATAGCGGTTTCAGAAAAAAAGGGTGAGCGGAAAAGGCCTGTAGAGAAAGTGTTATTCATAAAAAATTTTGGGTTAAAAAATGACTCCCATGGAGGAACTATAAGGCAGGTATCACTGCTTTTTAAAGAAGATAGGGATAGATTAACCAATAAAATACTTGGGCCGGGGGATTGCGCCGAAAATATTCTGATTGAGGGTGGAGGAATACATATAACGAAAGGAATAAAGCCAGGCAGAAAGATGACCATAGGCAGTGCAGAGCTTGAAATTACCGAGATTGGAAAAGAGTTGCACGATTCAAAGATACACCGGTATACTGGAGCTCCTGTACTACCTGTTTGCGGCATTTTTTGCAGGGTGATAAAGGGGGGTGAAGTAAAGCTAGGGGATAAGGTGGTATTGAGCGAAAAAAATTAAATCCATTTCATTTAGAAGATGCAGGGAATAATTAAACCAGTTCTTTTGCTTTCAGCCTCTCAAGGGCCCAGTGTGTATATTTTCTTATTTTAGGATCAGGATCATTTTCAAGGAGGTTTAAAATATCCTTCCCCTCATCCGTTTCGAGTTTTTCAAGGGCCTTTACAACATTGACCCTTACCTCCCTGTCAGGATCGCGGGAGGCAAGAATCAGGCCTCTGAAAGCTTTTGGAGTCTGGATGAGGGATAGATTGGCCGCTGCTTCTCTGCGTATTTCAGGATTTTTATGGGAAAGTTTAACTATTTCTTCATCTGTTCCTCCAATTTTATCAAGCACTTCACTGACAGAGTCTTTTAATCTTGCCAGGTCCGATTTAAGTATTTCCATAAGGAATGGTTTTGCTTCGATTCCCATTCTCTCTATAACCTTAATTATTCTGTTCCGTATCTCTTCACCTGAATCCTTTAGTCTCTCTATCAGCCTGACAATCCCCCTGTAATACCTGTGGTTCTTCAGGGCATCTATAGCATAGTCGAGGAGTTCTTCTGAGTTCTCAAGAACATCTAGCAGAAGGTCTGTTGTTTTTGTATCGAGGCTTTCAGATAGGCCCTTTAGGATCGATTTTTTTACGGTTAATACTTCATTATCATCAAACAGGTAGGAACGAAGTGCATTTAATATCTCATCATTTCCCGTTCTTCCAAGAGCATAGGCCACTTCTGTCCGTACATCTTCTACGGGGTCTCTCAATAGATCGATAGCCTTTTTTATGGATTTTTTATCGCCCATATCGATCAACGCATATGATGAGGCTATCCTGACCAGCGGGTCTATATCGTACAGGCCCTCTCTTATTTTATCGATAAATGTTTCAAGACCCGTATTTGGTATCAGGGCAATCAGGTTAGATTTAATATGGCCGTCATTTTTATTCAGGTAGTATTCCATCTTTTCCTTCAGAATGTCTGGCGGGTATGATTTTAAGATTTTACCCAGTTCTCCCATCCATTTAACAGGAATAATAGGAAGCTGTTCAATTAAAAATGACAGGCAGTAGTCTTTACCCAGTTTCGCAAGTACAAAGTACAGATTTATCTTTAGTCTGATATCTCTATTTTCATCTTTCAAAATTTCTATGATTTTATATGCTAGGGAACTTTCCTCTTTGGTTGTGAGTGCATCCTTTACCTGTTCGCTCATATCGGGATGAGTGTCCATAATTTCTATAAGGGGATCGATGAAATCTCTGTCTGCGAGGTTTGTTACTGAATCCACCAGAATTGTTAGCTTGTTCTTTTCATCAATTTTTGATCTTAGTTCTTTAATGAGCAGACTTTTTGTCTCGTTGCTGTTGACCCGGGTAGCTGCTTTAACCGCCTGTTCATAGACCTGAATGTTACTGTTGTTGACTGCCTTTTTTAAGAAAGTCTGAATGCTATCAGGGATTGTAACCTTTTCAAAGATTTTCCCCGCCATGAGTAGAGATTCAGTTGTGTTTTTGTCGAGAAGTGTTGTTATAAAATCTGTTGCCCCGCACTCTGCAGCATTGGTAAATATATTTAATTTCCTTTCCCATCCCCTGCTGTCGCTGAGGTCGAGTTCTCTAGAATACCTTGATAAAACCCCTGCTCTGTCCAGGAAGTGCGAAGAGGCAAATCTAATCTCATGATTTTCGTGCAAAACCAGGTCTGTAGCCATTGCTTCATCACTCCTGTTGCCCTTTCTAAAGGCCTCTATCAGGTGGAGGATTTCCTCGTTTTTTAGATTTTCAATTTCTATTTCGGGAAAGTCTTCATAGGTAGAATGGTATCTTTTAATGGCGTGCTTTCTCACTTCGGGATGTGGATCATTGATTATTG
>JALXDB010000039.1 GCA_026990615.1 Spirochaetota bacterium | reverse complement strand
GATAATTTATTATATTTGACGCTTTTAGATGAAATTCATATCTTAATATTTTGAAGGAGAGATGGCTGAGTGGTCGAAAGCGGCGGTCTTGAAAACCGTTGTCCCTCTCGCGAGGGACCGTGGGTTCGAATCCCACTCTCTCCGATAATTTCTTAACACAGCCGGTTTTTAATGTTATAATAATCTATGAGGAGAGGTGCGAGAGCGGCCGAATCGGGCTCCCTGCTAAGGAGTTGTCCCCTTACGGGGACCGTGGGTTCGAATCCCACCCTCTCCGCATTTTTTTATTACGTGCCCATAGCTCAGTGGATAGAGCATTGGATTGCGGATCCAAGGGTCGGAGGTTCAAATCCTCTTGGGCACGCATTTTTTTTATATCTTTTAAAATAAAAAAAGGAGAGGTGCGAGAGCGGTCTAATCGGGCGGTCTCGAAAACCGCTGTCCCCTTACGGGGACCGTGGGTTCGAATCCCACCCTCTCCGAAGAATAAAAGATTATGGGCAAAACAATAATTGTAGCTAACCAGAAAGGAGGGGTTGGGAAAACCACAACTGTTGTAAATGTAGCAACGTATATCGCCTCGGAGGGCTATAAAACACTTGTTATTGATCTTGATTCTCAGGGGAACAGTTGTTCTGGATTTGGCATAGAGAGAGAAGAGAATAGAGAAGGACTCTATGAAGCATTGATGGGAATTAAAAAAGTTGAAGAAATTATTAATCCTACCGAGATAAAGAATCTACATATAATTCCTTCCAATATTCATCTATCAGGAGCTCAGGTTGAACTTGTTGAGATGAAGAGAAGGGAGTACAAGTTAAAGGAAGAGGTCGTTGATAGGGTTAAAAATGAATACGATTATATATTCATAGATTCACCTCCTTCTCTGGGATTGTTGACGATAAACGGCCTGGTTGCTTCAGATTCGGTGATTATCCCTATACAGTGTGAATACTATGCACTGGAAGGATTAAGCCAGCTTTTAAAAACTATCAACATAGTGAAGCATCGGTTGAATCCGGCACTGAAAATTGAAGGTGTAGTACTGACTATGTACGATACGAGAACCAACCTGTCAAAGCAGGTAATGGAGGAAGTGATTGCATATTTTAAGAAAAAGGTATATAAAACTATTATACCGAGAAATGTAAAACTAGCAGAAGCACCGAGTTTTGGAAAGCCAATAAAATTGTACGATCCAAACAGCCTGGGGGCTATAAGTTACTATAAATTATCACAGGAAATATTAAAAAATGGCTAAAAAGGCATTAGGAAAAGGACTTGATGCATTAATAAGTGTTGAAACAGAAGTAGAAGAAGGAAATGTAAATGAGATTTCGATAGATGATATAGTACCAAGTAAAAACCAGCCAAGAAGAACATTTGAAGAAGAAAAAATAAGGGAGCTTGCCGAATCAATAAAAGAAAATGGCATTATCCAGCCAATTGTTGTGAGAAAAATTGAGGATAAATATGAAATTGTGGTCGGAGAAAGAAGATACAGGGCCGCAAAGGAAATAGGGTTAAAAAAGATTCCTGCTGTAATTCGAGATTTTTCCGATGAAAAAACCTTAGAGATTGCTCTTATAGAGAATATTCAAAGAGAGGATTTAAACCCAATAGAAGAGGCAAACGCTTACAGAACAATACTTAAAAAAGAAAAAATTACCCAGGAAGAACTGGCAAAAAGAATAGGAAAGTCAAGGAGCTATGTTGCAAATATACTCAGGTTGCTTGATTTGCCTGAAAAGATTCAGGATTATGTTTCACGTGGAACAATAAGTGTGGGACATGCAAAGGCTATTATGTCCCTTAAAAGTGAGGATGAACAGATAAAACTGGCCGAAGATATAGTAAAGAGAGGGTATTCGGTTCGGAGAGTGGAGGGGTTAACGAGAGAAAAAAATGTTTCACGTGGAACATCCGATAAAAATCCATACATTGCAGATCTGGAAGAAAAATTAATTGAGAGGTTTGGAACAAAGGTTCAAATCAGGTATCGTAATGGCCGTGGAGCTTTAATAATAGAGTTTTTTTCTGAAGATGATCTTGAAAGAATACTTGAGGGTTTGTTATAGATGAGCAATGGAACTGGCTTCTGGATCTGATAATTCCTGATGGATAGAATATTAAACTCACCTTATTTGAAAAAACAGATAATACCCTATATAGGCAACAAAAGAAGACTCCTTCCGCTGATTCTGACAGCGATTAAAAGTATTTCGTTTTATAAGCACGACAGAGTCAATTTTCTTGATGTCTTTTCCGGAAGTGGGGTTGTTTCTAGGCTGGGCAAACTGTTGGGATTTAACGTGTATTCCAACGATTGGGAGTATTACTCATATATTTTAAACTACGCTTATTTAAAGGTTAATAAGGCTGATCTAAAAAATATGTACAGGGATTTTGGAGGAATGGAAAATGTATTGAACCATCTCAACAGCCTTCCTGAGCCTGCCGAAGCGGATGAATTTATTGCAAAATACTATGCACCTAGAGATGACAGTAATCCAAACTATAAAATTGAGAGACTTTTTTATACAAGGTACAATGCTCTTATTATTGACAAGATAAGAAACGAAATTGAAAGATTGTATCCTGAAGATAGTTCTTTGCCGGAAGATGCAAGAAGAGAAAAGTACCTTTTGCTGGCACT
>JALXDB010000038.1:4658-8895 GCA_026990615.1 Spirochaetota bacterium | reverse complement strand
GACTTAAATATTGATATAACTCTGGAATAGCGGATAATATTTCCAAAGTGAGGTGTTTATTATCTGAATTCACGATAAAAACCGGTATTTGTTGTTTCGAGTGAAACGAAGAAATCTCTTTTTTTTCAAGCGAAGCGAAGAAATTTCTTTTCTCTTCGAGTAAAACGAAGAAATCTCCTTTATTTTCGAGCGAAGCGAAGAAAGCTCTTTTATTTTTTTATAAACCCTCTAGATAGAAGTCTTAAATACTCATAGGTTATTCATCGATGTGTGCCATTTTCGATAAAAAACAGTTCATACATTGAGAAGGTGTATAAGGAAAGTCCTCATACAACGGCCTCTTTTATCTATTTTTGTATTGAAAATTATCCATTAAAAAATTAGACTTTTGAGAAAAGTCTTTATAAACTTAAACAACAAAACGACAACAAGGATAGAGTTTGACAATGATTGAACTTAAAGAAATTAAAACAAAGAGAGACCTTAAAAAGTTTGTAATGTTTCCTTTTAAACTGTATTCTGGAAATGAATACTGGGTTCCGCCTCTTATATCGGATGAGATTAAAACACTTAGATGGGATGTAAACCCTGCGTTTGAATACTGCAAGGTTAAATACTGGATGGCCTATAAGAATGGCAGGCCTGCGGGCAGAATAGCAGGTATAATCAACGACATTTATATAAAAAAATGGAAAAATAAATATGCCAGATTTGGAT
Source organism: Spirochaetota bacterium (assembly GCA_026990615.1). Taxonomy (GTDB): domain Bacteria; phylum Spirochaetota; class B62-G9; order B62-G9; family B62-G9; genus JALXDB01. Next base: position 8,178 of record JALXDB010000038.1, on the reverse strand, counting down.
GGATAGATTTTATTGATGATCCTGAGGTATCTTCGGCTCTTATTGGTCAGGTAGAAAAGTGGGCAAGAGAAAATGGAATGACTGGTGTGCACGGACCCCTTGGATTTACAGATTTTGATCCCGAGGGAATGCTTGTTGAAGGGTTCGAGGAGCTTAGTACTCTTCCAGATATATACAATTATCCCTACTATCCAAAACATGTAGAAGCACTCGGTTATAGAAAAGATGTTGACTGGGTTGAATATGAGGTTAAAGTACCCGATAAAATCCCCGAAAAGGCAACACGAATAGTTAACGCTGTGTTAAAAAAGTATAAACTTGAGGTTGTAAGGGCAAAGAAGAGAAAAGAGATACTGAAATATGCACACGGAGTTTTCGATCTCATAGATCAGACTTATCAGGATCTGTACAGTTTTGTTCCGTTAACAGAAAAGCAGGTTGAATTCTATATAAATCAATATTTCCCCCATATCGTTCCAGATTATGTGAAAATAGTAGTCAATGAGAAGGACGAAGTTGTTGGCTTTGTTATTGGTATGCCTTCTCTTTCAAGGGCCCTCCAGAAGGCTAAGGGCAAACTTTTCCCCTTTGGATTTATTCATCTTTTAAAGGCCTTAAAGAACAACGAATATGTAGATCTGTACCTTGGTGCTGTCAGGAAAGATTTTCAGGTTAAAGGGGTGGATGCTCTTTTAATGACCGAGTTTACAAGAACTTGTATTGAAAACGGAGTTAAGCTTGTTGAGACTAACAATGAGCTTGAAGAGAATATGCTTGTCAGGGCTCACTGGAAATACTACGAATCGAGACAGCACAAGAGGAGGAGATGTTACGTAAAAATTATCGGGTAGAGTCATTATTTTTTCTTGACTTTGAATTCTTTTTTAAATAAAATAGTTCATGAATTCGTGAATTAACGGATTAAGAAATTGACAAAAGATGCATACGGTCTTCACGCACATTTGTGCTCGATATTTGCAAATCCTAAGAGGCTTGAGATACTTGACATTTTACGTGATAACGAGTTGACAGTAACCGATATTTTAGAAAAGTTAAAGATCAGCAAAACAAATCTTTCACAGCATCTTTCTATTATGAAAGACAGGGGGATTCTCAGGAGCAGAAGAGTGGGGCAGCATATCTATTACTCTATTGCAAATAAAAAGGTTATACAGGCATACGATCTGATGAGGGATGTATTAAAAGAATTAATGAACGAGAAAATTTCAAAGCTAAGTTGAGCTTTCATGCTTTTTTGCAGTAAAATGTTAAATCTTTAACAAACTTTTATAAAAGGGCCGGGAAATGAAGAAGATACAGAGCTTTTTTGTTGGTTTCTTTTACAGCATCCTTATTTATCTCGCCATCACAAATACACTCCTCTTAGAAAGAGTTTTGATTGGTGTTGCTATTTCGATTGTCGCAGGGGTTGTTACCCTTAGATTTTTTGATCTTCCTTTGAAATACCTAAATCCTATACGAATTCTCTGGTTTGTGTTCTATCTTCCCTACTTTATAAAGGAGATGATTGTTGCCAATATTAAAATCATGCTGATTGTATTAAATCCGAAGTTACCGGTGGAGCCCGAGTTTAAAAAGGGAAAAACAGAGCTCAAAACCAGATATGGAAAACTTCTTTTAACAAGCTCAATAACTCTGACACCCGGTACTTTGAGCGTTGACCTTGAAGGGGATGAGGTTACAATCCACTGTGTTAAAACTGATAAAAGTGCGAGAGAAATAATGTCTACTTTTGAAAAATTCATTAAGAGGGTTACAGAATGAATATTGTAACTGGAATTACTCTGATAATACTATCAATTGGTGCAATTATTGGATTAATAGCTCTTTTAAAGATGAAATTAGTGGTAGAAAAGATGGTTGTGCTTGATGTTTTAACGACGTTGGTGACGGGTGTTCTGGTAGTGGTGAGCTTGATTTTCCAGGCATCCTTTATCCTTGATATAGCACTTATCTATGCAATACTTTCCTTTGGTGCTGTGCTAGTTGTAGCTCGTTATACAGAAAGGGGTATATAATGAGTATTCTGGAAATTATAGGATCCGTTTTTCTGCTTATCGGGGCATATTTCATCTTTGTTGGAACCCTCGGGGTTCTGAGAATGCCCGATGTTTTCAACAAGCTTCAGGCGGGGACAAAGGCAACAACTCTGGGCTTTTTGTCCATTGCTCTTGGATCAATGTTTATAATGCCCCATTGGTTCTGGAAACTACTGGTTATTGCCTTCTTTGTACTTGCTTCCAATCCGATTGGAAGCCATGCTCTGGCTCGTGCTTCAAAAAATACTGGAGTTCCTCATATAGAAAAGAAAAGTGAGGAGGAAAAATGATTTATCTGGTTATCGCAATGTCTATATTGATGATTCTTGGAAGTGCTGCGGTCCTTTTTCAAAAAACCTTGAGGAAAGCCGCCCTTATTTCTGGAATAGTTAGTTTGATGGCGGCAGGATTCTTCGTTTTAATGAAGGCGTATGATGTCGCAATAACGGAAGCATCGATTGGAGCAATGCTCACCACAGCCCTTTACTTCTTTAGTATTAAAAGGATAGAAGAGATAGAGAAAAATGCTGAAGCGGAGACAAAAAATGAAGGTAAATAAAAACTACGTTTTCTTCAATATAGGTGTTCTTTTGCTCATGCTTGTGGCTTCCTTCTATATCTATAGGGCATTCAAGAATGACGGTCCCGGAAGGAAAATAATGAGCACCCGGATAGAGAACAGGGTTTCCTACAGATACATTACAAAATCCGTTTTAAATCCATCAGGTAGAAAGGTGATATACGGTGAGACTGGATACGAAGAGGGGAGTGCAAATCTGGTAACTTCAATAGTTGTAAACTACAGGGCTTTTGATACGCTCCTCGAGGTTATTATACTTTTCACTGCAACTGCCGGGGTGCTTTCCCTTATGAGAAAGAGAGAGAGGCACGAGTATGTAGAATCAAGCCCAATAGTTAAAACCGCAATTCCGATTATAAATCTGTTTGTAGTGGTTGCGGGTGTAACAATAATTCTATATGGGCACCTGACACCGGGCGGAGGATTTCCCGGCGGAGCAGTTGTTGCTTCGGGTATAATACTCTCTCTGCTGGCTTATAAATACAGGGCCAGAAAATCGGTATTTCTCATCCTTGAGAGCTTTGGAGGACTTGGGATTATAGTGGTGGGTTTCTTTGGTATAGTGTTGAAATCTTCTTTTCTTGAGAATTTTATGCCTCTTGGGCCAATAGGTGGATTTTTCAGCAGTGGAATAGTTTTAATACTCTATGTTCTGATAGGTATAAAGGTGCTAAGTGAGATATCAAATATAGGAATTTCATTTATTGCTCATGAGGAGTAAGGGGGAAATATGAGCCTTCAGACTTTATTCTTTATAAATGCTGCAGCTCTGGTATTTATTGGTGTTTTCGGAATTATAACCCGGAAGAATTTAATTAAGATTTTGCTTTCCATTAATATTCTTGAAACAGGTGTAAACCTACTGCTGATTGCTATAGGC
>JALXDB010000038.1:0-4648 GCA_026990615.1 Spirochaetota bacterium | reverse complement strand
AGGTTGCACAGTGATATCGTTAATTTTGTGGATCCATTGCCCCAGGCTATGGTTCTAACGGCTATTGTTATTGCCTTTGGAACAACAGCAGTTGGCCTTGTTGTTGTAATAAATTATTTCAAGTCTCATAAGAGCATAGAAACAGTTTCATTTGGTGGTGGAACTCTTAAATATGATGAAGATGAGGTGGTGTCGTGAAATACATACCAGTTTTAGTTATTCTACCGCTTGTTTCGGCATTTTTGGCTCCTGCAGCAGGTCTGATAAATAAAAAGTTCGGTCGTTTTTTCAACATTCTGATATATGCTGCAGGTCTATTTTTCAGTCTGGTTTTTCTACCACAGGGGTTCAAAGGTGGCTACACCGTGATTATTGGAGGTTGGAGGCCTCCATTTGGTATTAATCTTTACTACAGCACTGTGTCCGCACTTGGTTTTGTGGTTATCTATTTTCTTGCTCTTTTTATTCACATATCTGATTTAAGTGAGAAGAGAAACAGCTATTACAATCTTTTATTCTCTATGTTTGTATTCTCCTCTCTTGGAATGGTTGCCACAGGGGACCTCTTCAACCTGTTCATTTTTCTGGAGATAGGGTCGGTTTCAGTGATAGCCCTTGGTTCATTTGTTAGTGAAAGGGCGGGTACAAGGGGGGCAGTTAAATATATGATCCCCTCAAATATGGTAGCCATGTTTATGCTAATCGGAATAGCACTCATCTATTCATCTCTCGGGACACTGAATATTGCACATATATCAACAAGCCCTGTGTTGAATGGTCCTTATGCTTTAGTAATAGGGCTTGCGATTTTTACGGCGCTGTTGTTCGAAGCTGAGCTCTTTCCGTTTAATACATGGGTCCCGGATATGTACAAAGGAGCGGCATCAACATTTTCAGGGGCCCTTTCTGGAATTGGCGGATTTGCCGCTGCGCTTGTTCTCGGTAGAATATTTTTGACAATGATGGGGCCTGATTCGAGCTTTAAACTGGCTAACAATTCTCTGGCCATGATTGTTATGATTGCAGGGATAATAAGTCTTCTACTTGGCGAATTATCAGCACTGAAGGAGAGGGATGTTAAAAAGGTGCTGGCCTTTTCATCTGTGGGCCAGATGGGGCTGGTTGCAATTGCATTTGCAAGTAAAAGTGAACTTGCTGTAACGGCTGGTATAATACTGTTGTTAAATCACAGCATTGCAAAGCCACTAATGCTGATAACTACAGGATTCTTTGTTAAAACGACGGGAGAATCAAGATGGGATAAGATGAGGGGTATTGCAAGAATGTACCCGATGATGGGAGTCGTATTTATAGTATCAGCCCTGTCTCTTATGGGAATGCCTTTCTTTATGGGTTTCTGGGGGAAGATTGAGCTTGTAAAGAGTTTGATAGGGGGACAAATCCTCTCTAAAATTGCTCTGGGAGCAATACTGTTCTCTGTGATTGTTGAGGGTGCATATTTTGTCAGGATGAGTCATGCGTTTTTTGAACAGCCAGAGGGCAGAGAGTACAACCGTGCAGGCCGGGTTCACATTATAATTCCTGTTTTGGTGCTTGTTGCAATAGTTATTGTACTTGGTCTGTATCCAAACTATTTGCAGTCTTTCGCAGGACGGGTTAGTAGTGACCTGTTGGATTCTGCTACATATATAAACAATATATTACATACAGTTAGCTCTGCAGGGGTAGGATTATGAACTATATGGAAATGGCAGTTTTATTACCGTATATTGCGGGTATTGTTGGGCTTTTATTTCTAAAGAAGCTGAGAAAGGTGAGCTGGGGATTATTTGTTATTGTTGCAATATATCAACTGTTTCTTGTTGTAAAGCTGTATGGATTAAAGCCTTACACTGAAAATCTGGGATTTGTTTTAAGTATTTTTAATTCGAGTAAGATTGAACCTATGTTTGTCAGAACCAATGTGGGTTACATATTCTTTGCCGGTTCCACAATAGTTACTGTCTTGATTGCTCTGTTCTCATTTTCATTCAACGACAAAAAGCACTCTACTGCTGTAGCTCCAACATGGATCATTTTGATGGGGGCAAATGCTGGAATATTCTTTGCGGGAGATTGGATTACGTTTTTATTTTCATGGGAAGTAATGGGATGGACTTCATACTTCATAATAGCCCAGGGTAAAAGGGATTCGGCACGTGCCTCTCTCTACTATTATGTGCTTTCACTCATCGGCACATCGGGTTTGCTTGCCGGCATATTCGCACTTTACAGAAATACAGGCAGCATGGTTATAGCCGATAACATAAAATATTTGGGATCTATCTGGTCCGCAAAACCGGGGTTTGTATACTTTGTTATTATAGCCTTCACGATTACATTTTTTGCAAAATCATCGGTATACCCATTTTATATGTGGCCGGCTAAAGCACATGCTGAAGCTCCTGATGATTTCTCATCTTTCTTATCCGGAATAATGATTAAGTACGGTGTTTTTGGTCTTGTGGCTATAATATTGCCTGTTTTTAAGAATTATACCGGTGTCATGGTGAGAGGATTACCCCTGTATCTAGCAATTATGGCCTGGATGGGTGCAATTACTGCGGTATGGGGAACGCTGTATGCGATTATTCAAAATGATATGAAGCGCCTTATGGCATATTCAACGGTGGCCAACATAGGATATATTGTAACTGCAATTTCTCTTAATACGCCTCTAGGTATCGCTGCCGGGCTCTTTCATACCTTTAACCACATGGTTTTTAAGGGTGGAATCTTCCTTACTCTTGCCGCTGTCAAATACAGAACGGGCGAGAGAGAGATGCATAGGCTTGGCGGACTTGCTTACAGAATGCCTTTAACCTTTTTTACATTTCTCATAAGTATAATAGCAGCCGCAGGAATACCGCCAATGAGCGGATTTTCATCCAAGTGGCTAACATATCAGGCAATTTTTGGAAAGAAATATTTAATCCTGTCCATACCTATATTCTTTGCCTCAACCGGCGCCTTTATGTACCTGTATCGCGGGCTTCATTCGATATTTCTGGGCCAGTTGTCCACAAGGTTTAATAACGTGAAAGAAGCGCCTTTTTTGATGTCGCTCTCAATGCTGTTGATTCTTATGTTTGTATTTCTTGTTGGTGTTTTCCCTGGTCTTGTATTGACTCCAATTAATAATTCCCTTGTGGATTTTGGAATGGAAAAGATTAATCAGGATCTTATACATATTAAAGGTGTAACGACAGGAGTTAACTTCCTGCTTATAGCTATGATGTTTATGAGTGGATTTGTTCTGACTATGATACTGTACTCTATAGGCAAGAGCAGAAGACATGTGGAAGCTCTTGACAACTATACTGCTGGTGAAGATCCAGAAGAATGGGGAATGACGGTTGAGGATTATCATTATGCTAAAAAATTCTACGAACCCGTGGAGGTTGAGATAGAGCCTTTTCTTAAGAAGACTTCTTGTGATAGGTTTTTCCAGAAGATCGCATACGAAGCCGAGAGGCTGGGAGGGAACCTTAAGAGATGGTTTAACAGTCCCCAGCTTGGTACGGTTGTGATCCTGGTTGTTTTGCTGTTGGTCTTGGTTATAGCAATTCCTGGATTAATGTAGGTATGTTTATTGTTGGTCTGTTTTGACAAACTGGTATTTGAATAATTAAATTGATTTATTTTGATAGAATCACACTGTTTATACCGTGAAGAAAAAACGGTAGCGGTATAGATTTTTAACAAATTAGCCTTGAAAGATCTAACGTTAAATAAGGCTTAATTTTGAAAGAATTGAGTTTGATAGAATTAACAATGATAGTTAGAGACGGGATAAATAAAATGGGGAGTAGGGCATGATTACTGTGCTAAAAGTAGTAGGACAAGCTTTTTTTGCTATGGCAGTTGGTTTGCTATTTATGGGCCTTGGAAGGAAGTTCACTGCCAGATTTCACAGGAGGTACGGTCCGCATTTTTGGCAGAGTTATATCGATGTTATAAAACTCTTCAGTCGAAAGAGTATATCCCATCACTGGATTATGGACCTTGGGTCAATGATGGGGCTGGCTGGCCTTGTAGCAGCGGCAATGTTTATGCCCGTAGGAAAGTACCTGCCGATAGAATCAACCGGACCGATTATTGTAATTCTTTATCTGATGCCAATTGGATATCTGGGTATGGCGATGGGAGTTTCTGCTTCCGGTAATCCGCTTGCCGCCATAGGTATTGCCAGAGCACTAACCCTGATGGTCGGGTACGAAGTGCCATTTGCAACTATAATACTGTGTATGATTTCACAGTTTGGCACTACATCGCTGATTAAAATAGCGCAAGTGCAACAGGCGGGTTTTATGTCGTGGAATATGATTACCATGCCTTTCGGCTTCGTAGCAGGTATAATAGCTTTGCTTGCAATGCTTGGTGAGAAGCCATTTGACACTATGATAGCACCGGCCGAGGTTGCATCCGGTCCTATGGTAGAACTTTCCGGAAAGTTTCTCGGGCTGGCATTTCTGCAGCACAGTGTTGCAATATTTCTTGAAACAGGTTTGATAACCATCTTGTTTTTGGGAGGAGCTACAACTGTATGGGGTTTCCTCTTAAAACAATTCTTCCTCTATATGCTTGCAATAGCATTAAATGCAATATGGGCAAGATACAGGGTTGAACAGGCAACCAAGTTCCTGCT
>JALXDB010000037.1 GCA_026990615.1 Spirochaetota bacterium | reverse complement strand
GTCTTAATAGTATACGTAATTTTGTTTTATACAATATAAAATATAGAAACTTTCACTGTATCATTCAACTGGAACTGGAGATTAATTTCAGAATACCGGAATCTGGCATTAGAAAACTATAATCTAATCTTCATATGCCTTATAATATCGTTGTTGTGTTTTAACTCTCTTTCAAATTCATCCAGCTTTCTGAAATCTTCTATCTCGATTCTTGTAACATAGTAGAAGCCATCGCTCTTTTTGTTTATCTCATAGGCGAGTTTTCTTTTACCCATCTCTTTTTCTTCAAAAAGGTTTGCACCAATTTCAGAGTAGTGCTTCTTGATATAGTCGATGGCTCTTCTGTGGGCTTCTTCCTGCGGATCTAAAATGTAGAGTATTTCGTACTTTCTCATCTTCTTAATCCCCTTTCCCTGGTCTTACGGTTCACCTAAAAAAAACCGGTGAACAGAAAGGCATTTTCAAAACAAGATAGAATATTGAACGCACATAGTCAAGCAATTACTGACTCAAATAAAGACCAGCCTTGAGATTACCTCTATGTGGGATGTTCTCGGGAACATATCGATAAGAGTTATTTTGTCAATTTTCATACCGTATTTGTATAATATACCCACATCCCTGGCATATGTTGAAGTGTCACACGAAACATAGACAACATATTCAGGTTCAAGCTCCACAATCTCCTTTATCAACTGTTCCGATATACCAGCCCTCGGTGGATCCAGAACAATCTTATTGGGCTTTTCTTTTACATAAAACCCCCTGTTAACATCTACTCTTTTAAAAATACAGTTATCCACACCATTTACCTGTGCATTGTACAATGCATTTTTAACCGCTGTTCCATTTATTTCCATTCCCAAAACTTTCCTGACATAGTTTGCAACGGGAATTGTAATAAACCCTATCCCTGAAAAAAGATCTGCTACAAAATCATCTTCACACGGTTCAATGTACTCTATAACCCGATCCAGCCATTTTTCATACAGAAAATTATTTATCTGAAAAAATCCATCTATATCAACCCTGAAATCAAAATCTCTGCAATCGTAGTAGCAGTACCTGTCATCTCTAAATCCGGGCACTCCCTTTTTAAACACCTCTCCTTTTCTGTTACTCCTGACTCTAAATCCTCCTCTTTTAAAATCTACCCCGTCAAGAATATCAAGCACAAACTCGTTGATTTTCTCATCAACCAGCAAACAGCCTCCCTCCGGAATATGAACTACCTGGGTGCTTTTTTTCATAAAAAACCCCACCTTACCCTCACCATCAGTTTTAAACTGTACATTATTTCTGTAAAACTGATCACCCGCATATATTAGATCGATATCTTCAATACAGCCTATATCTATCCCCCCTAGACGTTTCAAGTCTTCTATTAATATCCCTTTTTTAACCTCCAGTTCGTATATGTAATCTATATTCTGAAAATCACACCCACCGCAGACTGTAAAATTAGGACATTTTGGTTCAATCCTGTATTTTGATGGCTCTACTATTTTTTTTATCCAGCAGAACCTCGGATTTCCCCTTTCCGCACATACAGCATCGATGGTATCTCCCGGTACCGTAAAGGGGATAAGAAGTACTCCCCCATCGTGGTAGGCCAATCCGTATCCACCGTGTACTATCTTTTCAATTTTGATACGCACAGATTCTCCAAATAAAATGAATTATTCTGTAAATATTAGTATATTAATAAAACCTAAAATATTAAAAGGTTATAATTACAGGCCATGAAAAATCAAGGTGAAAAAAGGTATAGAGGTCTTGTGGTATTTGACGTTGATGGCGTTATATACCGGGATTTTTTTTTAAAAAGACTCGCAATACACAGGGGATTTTTCAGCTTTCTGAAACTTGTACTTCTGGGATTAAAGTACTACCGCAACAAAATAAATATCCAGGAACTCCTCGAAAGGGGATACAATCTTGTAAAGGGGATCAGCTCCGACAGGGCAGTCGAAATAGCCGGGAAAATCAAAAGGGTTCATAACCTGAAAAAAACCATAGAAATCTTAAAAAACAACGGATTTTTTGTTGCAATAATAAGTGCCGGGATACCGAGCTTCATCCTGGAATACCTTGCTGATGAGATAGGAGCCGATTATTTCCACGGGCTTGACATTGATCGTTACAGCAGGGACCTAAGCAAAGAAAAAATCTGGGTAATTTCAAAACGGGATGTGGTGGGTAAACTGGTTAAAGATCTTGGTCTTAAATGGAACAATGTTGTTTCAATTGGGGACGACCCCAACAACATCGAACTGTTTAAAAAAAGTGGCATAAGTATAGGTTTCAACCCGACAAAATCAATCCGAAAAGAAGCCACGGTAATTATCGAGGGCAACAATTTCCTTGAAATACTCCCCTATATATTGAGGGAAGGGGAACTGCCCAAAAATCTTCAAAAAGGTTATTTTATCTGGAAAAGGGAGATATTCAGAAAACTTATACATATAATCGGAATAGGCGTACCATTTTTGGCGCAATACTTCAGTAAACCTCTAACCCTTGCTGCGCTATCAGCTTTTATAGTGATTTATCTGATATCGGAAATACTAAGACATCACGGATTGTCTTTTTTCCTTCTGGCCAAGATAACAAAAGGCGCCCAGAGAGATATAGAGACAAGAAACATCATCTTTGGTCCGGTTTTTCTGGGAGTTGGTATTTTCTTCACAATACTTTTCTTCCCATTCAGGTACAACCTGCCTTCAACAATGGTAGTATCAATCTCTGATACTCTGTCATCAATAGTGGGGAAATTAACGGGCAGGCATCCCATTCCCGGGGTAAAAAATAGTTCCATAGAAGGATCAATTGCTTTTTTTATTTCGGCATTTGCTATTCTTGCATTCTTTTTCCCACTGGGGGTATCTATACTGGTAGCTGCAGCGGCTACAATAATGGAGATTATTCCGATCTACAACCTCGATAACCTCATAATACCGGTTGGTACAGCCTTAATGCTTTCAGCACTAACATAAAAAAAGCACCCTTTATTTATGTCAAAGGGTGCTTTTATAACTATCATATTTTGAAATCTCAGTCGCTACCCATCAGATCTTTTCTCTTTTCAGGTATATTGTCGACAAAATATCCGAATGTATAGTAGGCTGTTTCACCATTGTCCGGGCTTATATAAACCCTCTCAGTTTTTTCGTTCTTTTTGGATACAAGAACTTTTATCGGTTTTCTATTCTCATCTTTAAAGTACAGGATAACTTCATATTTTGGATTATCAATTCCCGTTTTCTCATATTTTGGATCACCCTTCTTTATAGGTTCAAACTCCTCGTACTCTGCATCTTCGAGGGACCTTATAATCCCGTCGATTTTGTAATCTTTCTCTACCTTCTTATCGGTATCCGCAAAGTACCAGTCTTCACCCTTTTTGATAAAGGTAAAGCTCTTATCTCCATTTTTAAGCGTCACTTTGTTAACATCATCATACTTAAAGTTGAATATATGTCTATCCTTTAAAAGGAATTTAGTCGTATCCAGCTTCATTACTAGGTCCGATGTTACTTCAAATATCATATCATCGGTGTTCCTAGTGGCATAGTAGTATGTTACATCTCCCTCTTTAATCGGATCGCCCACAATAAAGATATAATCTTTGCCCTTCTTAAGCCCGTATTTTACAATTAAACGCGGTTTATCCAGTCCGTACTCAGCAAGGTCCTTATACTCGGCCTTTTCCTTTACAACCTCCCTGAAGTTTCCCCACCTTAGATGCCCTTCATAAAGTTCAACTCTGGAAGTCGAGGCCTTTACACCATCGACAAAGTACCATCCATCTTCTCTCTTCTTCAAAGTAAACATATTATGAGGTGAGATAAGGGAGATAGAAACTATATCCTCTTTTCCAAAGGGAGATATTGTCTTATCCCTGACATCAAGAAGAGATTTGTTAAGAGAATCATAAATCCCAGATGCAACTGCATAGATTTTGTTCTGCCCCACAACTTTTGCAAATACCTTTTTCCCATCGAGGGTTTTAATTCCGAAATCAATCCCTCTTTCCCTGTCATCATTCTCATATTTGAATCTTATCGAAAGTTCGGGATTGTCCAGTCCGTAATCCTTCTCTTTCTCCAGGGAGTCCCATACAACCTCCTCTCTTTTAGCCTTTTTTATGTCATTCGCCATGGTGTCCAGTGTGTAGAGGTCTCCATTTGTGTTCACCGGGCTTGTTATTACCCAATAATCAACGTTTATCTCTTTTTCTTTGCCATCTTCCTTTTTCTTTTTTTTCTTTGTCTTTCTTATGGCAATTATGGGTTTTTTATCTCCCCTCTTTTTAATCACTATTTTTGTAATTTTCGCATCTTTTTGCTCAAAAAGCAGCGCCTCTTTTTCCTCTTTCTCCTTTTTCTCTTTGGCCTTTTTTACCTCAAAATACCAGTAGGAGAATCCAGCCAGAATTCCGATTACTACAAGGATTATAGCATTTCTGAAGAACTTCATGACTTAACTCTCCTTTGGATATTTATGTAAAGTCCAACAACTATTACAAGAAGAGGTATTAAAATCATCATAACAAAGAATACAATTCTTCCCTGTTTTGATGTCAATGTCAGATACACCGCCTCCTGCTGTTTTGGCCTGATGGTTATCATCTCCCCTCTGTCAGCCAGAAAATTTACCGAGTTCAGGAAAAGATCTTTGTTCCCCTGTGTCTGGTACATGGAGTTAGTAATAAAGTCAGAATCTCCAAAAACCATTACATACCCTTCTATCTCTTTCTTATCAGCCTTGTTACTTTTTTCATTATCATTTTTTTTGTTATTCTCTTTAATCACCTTTCTCGCGTAGGCCACTACAGGTACAGGCCCCTTTATATCCTCACCTTTATTAAACTTTGCTCCTTTTCCTCTAAACAGCTCCTGTAGATCAGTTTCTGCCCAGCTTGATTCGGCGGTTCTCGCAACAACCCTTGTAAATACATTGTTACCCGGCTCTCCCTTTACCTGAACACTTCTGGCCAGCTTCAGGAATGTTGCAATTCTAAAGTTCTTAGTTATTGGATTGTAGGTGTAGCTGCTTACAACGGGCATAAAATAGTCACCTGAAAGAACCTTGCTCAACGGATCAATAATTACATCATCTTTTAGTATCAGACCATAATCGTTCAACATGGAAATTAGGTTTTTAAATTTCTCTCCTTTTTCACTCGGATCCAGCATTACAAGGACCCTGCCCCCTTTGTTTATGTAGTCTTTAATTAGCTTAATCTCATAGGGTTGATAATCCGTTATAGGTCCTGCAATTATCAAAACTGCACAATCCTTCGGTATCTCTTTTTGCTGGATCAGGAGTATCTCCTTAACCTTGTAATTTTCATTTCTTATTGCTGCGGCTATCCTGTCATAGCCATTGTTCCCATAATCCTCTATACTTTTTTCCCCATGGCCTTTGACAAAGTATACGGTCTTTAGCTCTTTCTGGGTAAGTTTTATCAACGCGTTTGTGATACCCTCTTCGGTAGGCTCCTTGGCCTTCTCGACTTTATCACCATATTTTATAGCAATCTGCCCATACTCCTCTATGTCAAACTCCTTAACTTTTGAAGGGTTCAGGTCCGGGTCTATAAATTCAAAGTTAAACTTCTTATTGTAGTAGTGGTACTGCTCGAGCAGGTCTCTCAAAGCAGTTGTATCCTGATGTTTTGCATAAAATGCATACACATTAACAGGTTCTTTTATATTTTTTAAAACCTTTAATGTTTGCTCTGAAAGGGAAAATCTCTTTGCTTTCGTTAAATCAATCCTCTTGTTATGATCCATCAATACAAGATAGGTTATAACCACAAGAGCTATAACCACAAGGGTTATAATAATGCTGTTTACCCCGTATTTTATCTTTCTCTTAGTAATCTTCTTTACTATATCATCGTAAAATCTTACAAAGAATAGGATCCCTCCAAATACACCGGCCGCTATCGTTATTATGGAGACCAGTTCAAATCTTCTCGTTATATAGTAATAAAATAGTCCAACAAGAATAAGTATTGGAGACAGTACATATAGATATTTTTCAACTTTCCTGTTCATGTTTAGCCCCTCCACCTTTTCGATTCAAGTACCCTGAGACTTAAGAAAACCATTGTAAATATAAACAGTACGTAATAGGTAATGTTTTTTGTATCTATAAGGCCTTTAAGAAAATCGTTGACATGGCCTATTATGCTCAGCTCTCCGAATATCTTTCCTATCTGTTTACCGGAATGAGGATCAACAGCCCATCCGATAAACCAGAAACCCAACAACGCTCCATAAGAAATAATTATAGCCACTATCTGATTTTCAGAGAGAGCAGATATCAAAACACCGAGAGATAAAAATGCTACTCCCATGAGAAACAGTCCGAGGTATCCCGATAAAACCGGTCCCCATTCACTGCTGCCTGCAAACTTAAATGCAAGAAATGGTGCTGGAATTGTCAACAGCAGCATAACAAATACTATTGTCACAGCGGCCAGCCATTTTCCCATAACAATCTCTACATCTCTAACCGGATATGTAAATAAAAGTTCGATTGTACCTGTCTTTTTCTCTTCGGCAAACAATCTCATGGATATTGGTGGAATTACCATCAAAAAGATTATACTTATAGAACTAAAAACAGGCGAAAATACGCCAACAATCAGATCTATATTTCTGGCATAGTAAGGATTCTGCATCATCTGATATGAAAGGTTTGAATAGAAAATCAGATTTCTGTAAAAAAGGAATCCAAATATTGCAGTAAAAATAACAATTACCACATAGGCAACCGGTGTGGTGAAATAGAACTTAATTTCTCTCTTGTAGATCTCTCCTATGTTTCTCATCAGGCATTCACCCCCTCTTCCTCTGTAACAAGTTTAAGAAACACCTCTTCAAGGCTTAACATCCTGGATTTGAATTCGAGCAGTCCAAATCCGCTCTCCACTATTTTCCTGGAGAGTTCGGCTCTTATATCCTTGTCCTTCTCTATATCCACAACATAGGTGTTCCTATCATTATCAACTCTGAGTATTCCAGGTATCTGGGAGAAAATCTCCATTACATCCTCAGGATTACCGTCAATGGTCATCTCAAGCTGATAACTCTGGGCGAAGCTACGACCGAGGTTTTCCGTTGTATCCTCTGCAACAATTCTGCCCTCGTTGATAATCACCACCTTATCGCAGGTCATTGAAACTTCCGGCAGTATGTGAGTTGATAGTATAATTGTTCTCTCTCCTGCCATCGACTTGATGAGTTGCCTGATTTCAAATATCTGCTTCGGATCCAGACCCGAAGTGGGCTCATCAAGAATAAGAACAGGAGGATCGTTTATTAAAGCCTGACCCAGAGCAACCCTCTGTCTATAACCTTTGGAAAGTTCTCCTATTCTCTTGTTGGCCACATCTTCTAAAGAGCATTTTTCTACAACACTTTCCAGGTTTCTTTTTAAATCACTTCTTTTAAGTCCTTTAATGGCCCCTATAAATTTGATATACTCAAGGACCTTCATATCCTTATACATTGATGGATTTTCGGGCACATACCCTATTCTTTTTTTAACCTCAATGGGCTGTTCGAGAACACTGTAGCCGTCAACAATGACATTTCCATCCGTAGGAGGGAAATAACCTGTTATTATTCTCATCGTTGTCGTTTTTCCGGCACCGTTTGGGCCGAGGAATCCAAGTATCTCGCCCCTTTCCACTTCGAAACTTATATTTTTCACGGCCAATGCCTGCCCATACATCTTTGTAACACCATCAATTTTGATCATGTTGATCCCCCGTTACCTCGTATAGTTTGAATATTATTTATTAATAATTTAATAAAAAAACATAAATAGTTTATTCACAATAGTCAATATTATAAAGGCTGAGGCTGGACATTTGTGAAGTAAGAACTGAAAGGGTTACACAACAGTGCAGAAAGTACTCAACCGGGAAAATATAACACTACTGAAATTTCTGAATTCTGTTTCTCTGGAGGAAGTCTTCCACTTCTTCTATCGTGGGAATTGACTTGATAGCCCCCTTTCGGGTAACCACAATAGCCGCCGCTGCAGATGCAAACCTGATAGCGTCATCTATGGATTTACCCTCGGTATACTTCAAAGCAAATGCTGAAGTAAATGTATCTCCTGCTGCGGTAGAATCTACCGGCTGTACTCTGAAAGTCCCAAATTTTCTAACCTCACTTTTATCAAGGTACAGGCAGCCTCTAGATCCCAGAGTGACAACAACGCACGAAACACCCCTCTCAAGCAGAATCCTTGCAGCTTTTTCAATTCTATCTATGTCCATCTCGTCCTGTTTGACAATATCTTTTCCCTCAAGATATTTCAGTATCTGACTCAATTCAAAGAGATTTGGTGTAATTACATCAACATTAGAGAGAATCTCAGGATCAAATATCCTGAAAGGAGCAGGATTTAGCACAATTCTACAGTCATTTCTCTTTGCAATAGAAATGGCCTTCTTGTTTGCCTCCTCCGAAACCTCGAACTGCAGTAAAAGCAGATCGGCATCATCAAAAAGTTTTTCGGCATTTTCAATATCTTCTGCTGATAGATACATATTAGAACCAAAGTCAGCTATCATCGTATTGTTGCCGGTTTTATCTACAACAATGAAAACAACCCCCCCCTGTCGTTTCTCATCTATCACAGAATAGTTCAAACGGACCCCATAACTCTTAATGTCCTCTATCAGGATACTACTAAACTCATCCTTGCCAAATCTTCCAATAAAATGTGTATCAACTCCAAGCTGAGATAGGCATACAGCCTGATTTGCACCTTTCCCACCCGGTCCTCTGGTAAATCCATGGCCCACTTCTGTATTACCAAGAGCAGGCAGCTTATCAACATGTATTATTAAATCCGTATTGGCGCTACCAACAACAATCCCCTTCATACCTCAGCCCTGCTGAATTATGTGATTTAGATCTGATGTAC
>JALXDB010000036.1 GCA_026990615.1 Spirochaetota bacterium | reverse complement strand
TAACAGGTGAATTGCCCCTTTCAAGCATCGCCAGCGAGGTAAAATCGTGCTCACCCTCCACAACTTTAGCGTAACGGTTGAGCAACTCTACATCAAGACCTTTTCTAACCCATAATGAATAATTCCTAAAAAACGGCGAGGGAACCTCTACATTGTAAATCAAATACCTGTACCATCGCTTCTTTGCGCTGTATCTCGGGTGAAATTCCTCATCAACATCCTCAACCCCAAGAACTCTTATATCTGCAGGGAGCATCGAATTAAGGGCCTCTTTAAACTCATGGGGGCTCATTCTACTGGTGGTTCTAAAAGAAGCCACCTGTCCAACAGCATGGACTCCAGTATCTGTCCTGCCAGCAACCTTTAACCTTACATTGTGCTGTACAATATTTGACAGAACCTTCTGAATTACTCCCTGTACAGTTATTGCATTTTTCTGTATTTGCCACCCCGAATAGTTTGTTCCATCATATGCTATAGTAAGTGCTACATTTCTCATTTAAGCTCCATCTCCTCCAGAGTTCCGTTTATCTTCTCGTAGAGTTCTTTTGCCAGATCAAGAATAAGTGATGGTTTCGCCTTCGATGATTTTCCCACTCCAAACACTTTGCTGATCACCTGTTTTAATCTGTTAAGTTTATCAACAAGCTCAGGATCTTCTTCATTAATACCGTATTTGTACTTTAAAAGGGAGCTTAAATAAAGTACACCCTCATAACCATAATTTTTATCGAGATCCGGCCCAAAATTTTTAACCGAGTCCACCTTCTCCTCGCCAGTTTGGGCATATTTCACAGTCAGCTCGTAGTACTTTGATGCTTTTTTATAGAACAGGAGCTTTATTTTATCATAATTTTGACCGGGATACTTGCTGTTCAAATCATCGAACAGCCAGGCTGCTCTCAGAGCTGATAATCCCATTTTAAAGGTTGGGGCCAGATCGGATTCGTGAAAAGGGTAACAGCTTATTGCAAGAATATAACTTGCCGTTCCAGTAATGAGATTTCTCGGTTTTCTGTAATCTACAACCGGAAATATAAGCGATATGTTATGCTTTCTTCTCTCTTTCAGGGAAAGCAGCAGCTCTCTCGATTTTTCTCCAACTTTATCAAAATCACCTGGATACGCCGCATAGAGACATTCAGGGCATACAGATACGGGGTAAATTAAAGGATATATCTCTCCAACTTTTTTACTTGGCTCATAAATTCTTCTTAATTCGTCTGTAATTTTTTTTGCTATTAATCTTCCACCCCCCGATAGCATCTCTTCTCTATGAAAAGAACTCCCACAAACAGGGCATATTGTCTCCTTTTTCTGATAAAAAGATACCTTTTTACCACCGTCTTTACCACCTTCGGCCATTAAACACTCCTACTAAGCATAGGCTTTACATAATCTTTTCAACCTTAATCTTAACTATCTTTGGATTGTAGTCTCCTATTATTAAACCCTTAATCTTTGGAGAAACCTTTACAGCTACACCATACTCTCCCGATCTTTCAATCCCGCTGCAGTCAACATAAGCCTCCACGTCAGATGATACAACATCCTTACTAATATAAATTGGAACCTTAAGCTTGACCTGTATTTTTAATTCACTATTTTTAACTTTTAGCCCTTCTTTTAAATTCTTAAAGGTTAGCTTAACGTTATCCAAATCTTTGAGAAGATACCTCGTCTCAACAATTATCTTAACTTTTACCTTATTTCTATCAGTTAAAAGTTTTACTCGGGAATTTCTTATAATTAAAGGGACCTGTTTTTCAACCGTTTCTTTTATACCCGAAATATCAATCTCCCTTGTATATACAGAATTCAGCTCTGAAACCACAGATTCCGGGCCCACTATCTTTACCTCTCGCGGTACTGTGTATATATCCTCCAGAAAGTATCCATTAGCTGGCTTTCCCACAACAACCGGGATAATTGGAACATCTCTTACCATCTCCTTTTCCATACGAACACTTAAAAAACTGGGGTTTATCTCCTTTATAGTTATTCCCTTCGGAAGATTCTTCTTTACAATTTCAACCGGCAGGGAGCCTGATGGGATATATCTATTTTTAAAGTCCACATAGGCCTCGAGGTCTTCAGGTTCCAGAAAGGAAAGTGTATCTTCTTTTCCTTTAACAACAACCTTAACATAATCGGGGATATCACTAGTAACAATATAGCCCTGTGGAATATTCCGTACAGTCAAATCGACCGATACATATTTTTCTTTTTGATTAAGGGTGTCAACATACTTCCAGAGGATAAAGGCGAGTGCCAGAGAAATCAACTTAACATGCCAGTTGTAGAACACTCTCTTTAAAAAGTTTGATATCTTCATCAAGCAGCATCCCAAAATCTATCTAAAGCTAAGGCCTAACGATAAAAGTTCTCCAGCCTTTCCTTCAATCTCTTAATTGAAATTCCCATATCCATTCTTCCGTTATGGGCTACCGATATTTTCCCGGTTTCCTCGGAGACAACGATTACAAATGCGTCACTTTCCTCTGACAAACCAAGAGCGGCATGATGCCTTGTTCCGTATCCCTCCAGAAGTTCGTGTCTCTCGGTTAACGGAAGAATACACCTTGCTGCTAAAATTCTATCCCCCCTGACTACAACAGCACCATCGTGGAGGGGGGAGTCTTTCTTAAATATAGATATAAATATATCCTTGCCTATAATAGCATCAAGTT
>JALXDB010000035.1 GCA_026990615.1 Spirochaetota bacterium | reverse complement strand
CTCTGCAACCCCTCTGTCGGAGACATCGACTGTATAATCCAGGTCAAAAAATCCAACACGTCCTTCCACAAGTTTAAACTCGGAAAAGTATTTTGCTCCTCTCTCCAGCTTTATATTGGCCTTTGGGAGAACAGAAATAGTCCCATCAATTCCATGAAAATGAATTTCATTGTAGACCATTGAAGAGTTTTCTCCAATGATGATATCCGAATCCATTGCATGGACAATATCTTCAGGATTTGGGAAAATGCAGTGAGCTAAAAAGGAAACCCTGCTGTTTTTGCCAATCTTGTAATGAGATATTATTCGCTGCTTTCCTTTTTTGTGAAGAAGTCCGAAGCACATATGAACCGGATTTTTAAGTTCGACGTTGTCCTCTATCTCAAGGTATACCTCTACTCCTTCATCAAATTCGATAGCCCTGGCATGAACGCCCTTTGAAACATTTTTTGCAAGTACTTTGTTGCCATTAATCAGAAGGGTGGAGACATCGCTTTTTTTGAATACTTCGGGGTCCCCCCCGCTTTTTTCAAAATAATCAACTAAAGTTTTGAATTCCTCTGTAACATCGAACTTAAGCATTTTTAACCTCTGTGTTTTCTATTTTTGTGAGAGTGTCTATTATGGGTTTGTTTACATGGTCGCATTCTTCACACTGTTTCTCAAAAAATTCCGAAACCTCTATTGGATCACCAGTAATAAGTATTTTACCGTTGCAGAGAGTGGAGGAAACATCGGCTATCTGGGCTATTTTCCAGTTATGGGAAATTAAAAGTATTGTTGTTCCATCATCTTTCATGGATTTTATTACCTCTGCTATTTTCTCCATCGAAAGCGCATCAATTCCGGAATCTGGTTCATCAAGTATGGCAAGTTTTGGCCTCATTGTAATTATAGCGGCAAGTTCTATTCTCTTTCTTTCCCCTCCACTCAATGTTTCGTCGTAGTTTCGACCGAGATATTTTTTCGGATCAAGACCCACCCTCTCGAGAGCTGTATTATAATCATACCCGCTGTTTCTTGCAGCAATGGTGAGATAGTCCTTTACGGTTATTCCTTCGAAAGGGGTGGAATACTGCCATGCGAGGGTAATACCTCTTCTTGCCCTTTCGGTTATTGAGAGGTTGGTTATATCTTCTCCCTCAAATATTACCCTGCCTTCTTTTGGTTTGTATCCGGTTAGTCCCATTATAACATAACCGAGTGTTGTCTTTCCTGTTCCATTGGCTCCGAGAATACTGTGTATCGTCCCTTTTTTAACTTCGAGGTTGAGCTTGTCCAGGATGATTTTTCCGTTTATACCAAAAGTTAGATTTTCTATTTTCAACATAATTTAATCCTTATATTGCTTTCAACTAATTTAATAGGGATAAAAGGTTAGGTCAATCGAATGTCAAAATTATGTTTACATATTTCTCTTTGAATTGTATTATAATAAGGTTAAATCTGGTATATAAATCGGGTTGTACTACCCCAATCAGGATTGACCGATGTTTATCTGTGCAAGTTGCGGTAAAGAGTTAAACATTGAGGGTAGAGTTTCACGAAGTGATCTATGTCCAAACTGTCATGCCTACTTACATTCCTGTATAAACTGTGAGTTTTACTCTCCGGGTGCACATAACGATTGCAGAGAGCCCCAGGCAGAATATGTTAGAGATAAACGGGGAGCTAATTTCTGCGAATATTTTAAATTTAAAAGGGCAAAGGACAAAGGTAAAACAGGCAAAAGCGGTACAGATGCAAGGGATGCATTTAAGAGACTCTTTGGTGATTGATGGTTAAAATCTGAAACTCAATATATTTATAACATAAAAAGCGGGGAGGATTTAATGAGTATTGTAAAGGTTAAGAATGCAATTATGAGTGTTTCTGACAAAACCGGACTGGTTGAGCTTGCTAGATTCCTATCTGAACAGGGTGTTACAATCTATTCGACCGGTGGGACTGCAAAGGCCCTTGAAAATGTAAATATACCGGTTGTTAAGATTTCTGATTATACCCAGTTCCCCGAAATTTTAGATGGAAGGGTCAAAAGCCTTCATCCAAAAATACATGGAGGTATTCTTGCTGTAAGGGACAATGAGAATCACATGGAGCAGATTCGTGAAAACGGAATTGTGCCCTTTGATCTTATTGTTATAAATCTTTACCCCTTTGAAAAGGTAATCCAGAAAGATGGGGTGTCTGAAGAAGAGGCCATAGAAAATATAGATATTGGAGGCCCCTCGATGTTGAGGTCAGCCGCCAAGAATTACAGGTATGTCTGTGTGGTACCGGACCCGGGTTTTTACGATCTGATAGTGGATGAGATAAAGAGGGAGGGGGGTATTACCCTTGAAACAAGAAAAAAGATGGCCATGGAGGTTTTTGAAAAAACTGCATACTACGATAGCATAATATCGAGCTTTTTCCATAGCAAGATTGTAGCTGATAAAGAGGAAGTCTTCCCAAAAACTATAAGTCTGTATTTCACCAAAAGAATGAATCTGAGATACGGTGAAAATCCCCATCAGAAAGCTGCTTTCTATACCAACCCCGATGTAAGGGTTACCGGAGTAGCAAATGCAAAACAGCTCCATGGAAAGGAACTGTCATTTAATAATATACTTGATATAGAAGCAGCTTTTGAAATCGTAAAGGAGTTTTCAGAACCGGCGTGTTCTGTAATAAAGCATACTAATCCGTGCGGTGCTGCAAC
>JALXDB010000034.1 GCA_026990615.1 Spirochaetota bacterium | reverse complement strand
TGTATAGCTCCAACTTTATTTAAAGGAAATAAAATTTTGTTGCTATATTACTGTTTAGTGAAATTTATTAAAATTGTACATGTTATTTAAAGATCTTTTTAAAAAAGAAACCCACCTTATTGGGGTGGGTTTCTTTTTCTACTCATTTTACCTATACCATTTCAATATAGCATCTACAGTTGCATTAATTACAGGGTAAACTATAGGAGATGAAGTCAAAAGTGGATGTGTTCCAATTTGCATAGAATCAATCTCCATATCTGTCATCTTATTCTGTATGATAACAGAATATATATTAATCATTTCACCGACAGAATCTCCACCTCTTACCTGGGCACCAAGAAGGATATGTGAATATCTTGAGTATATTAACTTGGTGTATACCTTGCTAGCTCCAGGCAACTTTCCGGGATGCCGATCAACAGTTTCATTGTATCCAACTACGTAATTTACTCCAATTTTTTGTGCCTGCTTTTCAGTAAGGCCAGCTACTCCAAAAGCTGTATTTCCAATCTTGGTAGAAAAAGTCCCACAAGTTCCAGGAAATCCTTTTACAACCTTAATGTCATATAAGTTCGAACCTACCAATCTACCGTGTGCCATAGCTGTAGAAGCAAGCATTATTTCTGTGTAATCACCGGTAAAGCAGCATCTTTTCCTTGCACAATCTCCCACTGCAAATATTCCATCTCTAGAAGTCCTGAGATATTCATCCACCTTTATTCCAAACTTATCATCCACTTCAACATTAAACATTTTAGCAATATCCAGATTTGGTTTATAACCGGCACATACTATAACAGCATCTGCTTCTAAATGGTCATTGTTCTCCAGGATAACTCCATCGGCTGATTTCACTCCGGTAATTTCTTTCACTCTGGTATTACATAAAACCTTAATACCTTTTTCTCTCATTATGTCTATAACCATGTCTCCAAACTCTTTATCCATTGCTGCAGGCAACAGGGAATCCTGCATCTCAATAATTGTTATTTTCTTTCCCTTTTTGGAGAGTTCATCAGAAAGTTCAACTCCGATAAATCCTCCACCTATGACCACAATTTTTTCAGCATCGTTTAGTGATTCCTTCATATATTTTAGATATTCTATATCCTTTTTAACAAACCAGACCCTATCTTTATCTATCCCGGGAATGGAAGGAACCGAAGGCTTTGAACCAGTTGCTAAAACACACTTATCAAAGGAAATTTCCTCTCTACTTTTTAAAATAACAGTATTATCTTTGGAGCCTATTACCTCATCGATAATCAGATCAACATTATTTTTTTCTAATGGAGCATCAGGGAGTATATCATCCTCAATCTTTTCAAGAGTACCGAACACGTAAGGTATCCCGCATGGTATTAATGCTATCTTCTCTTTTCTTATTAAAGCAATCTTTTTATCTGGATGTGTATTCCTGGCAGAAATAGCAGCAGTGAGACCCGCAGGACCACCTCCAATTATGACAATGTCGTAGTGTTTCATATTGTCCTCCTTCAAAAAATCTGTCCTGTCATAATATTTTTTTATTTATATATTGCAATCAACTGATTAAAAGGTATTAAAAGGTATATTGGCAGTCAATAATATTGTTAATATTTTAACAGTATTATTTGCGTTAATCTAAAAGATAAATTTTAAAAATGATATTTTTTATTTTGATAAAGTGGTTTAATCAGAGCTGGGTGTACAACAACAAAGAATAAAAAAGCCGGGTAGTCAATAACTGCCACATTAAAAAATAAAATGAGGAGAATACAATGAGTACAACAGCTATATCCATTAATGTCATTGCTTTTGGAAGTTTGATATTTGCACTTATAAAAAGTTCAAAAAAAACAAAACAGGCATTAACCCTAGCATTAAAGTCATTTTTCCGTATTCTTCCTACGGTCCTCATTATCATAATCCTAATAGGACTTCTTTTAGGTTTCGTGCCACGAAGTTTAATTTCAAAAGTGGTTGGCAAACAGGCCGGAGTTCTTGGAATAGTTGTCACAGCATTTTTGGGGGCAGTTTTGCATATACCTTCATTAATTTCCTTTCCATTTGCAGCATCGCTCCTATCAAGCGGTGCAGCAATAAGCTCAGTAGCAGTATTTATTACCACTTTAACCATGATAGGGGTTGTAACACTACCGCTTGAAATAAAGGAGCTGGGAAAGAAAATGGCTTTTTTGAGAAACGGGATTAGCTTTGTAATTGCTATTATAATTGGAGTTATTATGGGAGCGATTTTATGAAAGACGTTAAAAAGAATCAAAGTAAATCAGTAAAACGCGATTTAATAATATTTTTTGGACTACTAGTAGCAACAGTCGTTTTGTTATTGATTTATCCTGATAAAAGAACACGTGTTACAACAACTTCATGGAAGTTTTTTATTGAAATGATATCAATATTGCCTGCGGTAATGATATTGATGGGGCTCTTTAATGTGTTTGTACCTAAAGATATGGTGGTTAAATACCTTGGTAAAACTGCTGGTGTGAAGGCTATTTTCCTTGGGATACTGCTGGGCGCATTGCCCACAGGTCCTCTTTATGTGGCTTTCCCCATTGCTTCTTCATTACTAAAAAAGGGAGCCAAAATATCGTGCATTATTGCTTTTCTATCTGCATGGGCATGCATAAAAATTCCCCAGGAAATGGTGGAGCTTCAATTCCTTGGACTAAAATTTATGGCCTTGAGGCTCATTC
>JALXDB010000033.1 GCA_026990615.1 Spirochaetota bacterium | reverse complement strand
TCCCTTAGCAGCCTCCAATATTTCCTCCATATAATTAAACCAATTTTCAACAAACTACAAAAGTGAAAATCTCTGATAAAGAACAACATCCCGTTAAAAGCGATTATGTTTTTATCCTTTTACGGAACCGGCAAGGATTCCGTGAACAAAATACCTCTGTAGAAAGAAAAACATCATTATAGGCAGAATCATCGATATGAAAGCCGCCGATGTGAGCAATTCCCAACCTCCGCCGTAAGAGTTTACCAGATTGCTTATTGTAACTGTCATCGGAGCCACTGTTGGAGTCCCGCCAAGATAAATTAAAGCGACAAGTAGATCATTCCAGACCCATAGAAACTGAAAGGTTGCTAGAGATGATAGAGCTGGCATCGAAGTTGGAAGCACAAGCCTGAAAAAAATATCGAAATGATTTGCTCCGTCGAGCCTGGCCGATTCAAATATAGAAACGGGTAATTCTCCAATAAAGTTTCTCAAAAGGTAGATGGCAAAGGGTAAACCATAGGCCGTGTGCGCAAGCCATATACCAAAAAATGTTCCCGTAAGATGCAATCTATTAAAAATCCTTAAAACAGGGATAAGGGTCATCTGAATCGGAACTACCAGCAATCCAATTAATAAGAGGAAAAGTGCATCCCTTCCCGGAAACTTCATCCACGAAAAGGCATAGGCAGCAAAAGCTGCAATAATCACAGGCATAACTGTGGATGGAATCGAAATTATAAGGCTGTTTATAAAACTCCTCCCCATGTTACTCGTAGTGATTACTTTGTAGTAGTTTTCCAGCGTAAAAACAAAAGGAGGTTTAAAGGCTTTCCACCACCCCGTTGTCAATATGAGATTAGCCGGTCGGAATGAGCTGACAAAAAGCCCGAAAGTTGGTATAAACCAGATCAAACATATAAGAAGTATTGCAGCATGAAGTGGCCCCTTTCTTACAGCATTAACCAGCTTACTCGAAAAGCGTGTTTCCATCTATCATTACCCCCTTTTCTGGCCGAACCTCTTAATATTTATCAACATCATTGGAGTTATGGCCAGAAGCAGTACCGTTGCAATTGCACTAGCACGGCCAAAATTGTGAAAACTGAACATCTCTTTATACATCCTGTTCGCTATCACCTCTGTTCCAAGGTTTCCATTGGTCATAACATACACTATATCAAACACTTTCAGAACATTTATAACCATCGTAGTGGCAATTACAGTTATCGTGGATTTCAACAGAGGTACTATAATCCTCCAGAAAATCTTCCACTCGGTTGCTCCATCTATTCTGGCAGCTTCAAGTATAGTTGTAGGGATACCTTT
Source organism: Spirochaetota bacterium (assembly GCA_026990615.1). Taxonomy (GTDB): domain Bacteria; phylum Spirochaetota; class B62-G9; order B62-G9; family B62-G9; genus JALXDB01. The sequence goes on along the minus strand of JALXDB010000033.1, from coordinate 1,396 downwards.
AAGCCCTGCAGAAAGTACCACCATACAAAATCCTGTCCACATCCATATTCCAACCACAATCAAAGCAAAGTTATTTATTGCTGGATTGAAAAGCCATGCCTGAGGCTTAAAACCGGGAATTAATCCTGTTAATATTGCATTTACAGTCCCTATCTGAGCGGTCCCTTTTGGCCTGAATTCGTACATAAACTTCCATATTACACCTGCGGCTACAAAGGATATTGCCATTGGCATAAACACAAAGGCCTTTGCTACTTTTTCGTATTTCACCCTGTCGGTAAGTACCGCTATCACAAGACCAAGGGTAACGGTAAAGAATGTGAAAATCACAAGCCACAAAAGGTTATTCCTCATGGCAATAAGCATATTTCTATCTGTGAAAACAAAGAGGTAATTTTTCAGACCAACAAATTTTGTAGAATCCGCGTTTTTTAAGCTAAGAATAATCGTATTGATTACAGGATAGATAAGAAATACCCCGAGGAAAGCAACTGCAGGTATTATCCAGAGCCACGGCCTCAGCCATCTTCTAACCTCTGGCTTCAATATATCAACCAATTTTTCAATCAAGTAGGAGTATAAAATCAGAACGACCGGCACACCAACTACAGCCAAAACTCCGTACAGTAGAGTTTTAAGGTACAATTTTGGCCTCCCCGATTATAATTAAATTACAATTAAACTCAGGTGCCCCTATCATACTGATAGGAGCACCATTACCACTTCATCCCTGCTTAAATATATTAAGAAGGAGGTTTATTATTTGTATGCATCCATTCTGACCTTATCAAGCTTTGCAAGAATGCTGTCGAGTTTGTCCGGATTCTGCACATAGTCCATCACAGCACTCCAGAAAGCCTGATTCATAGCTGATGGCATCATATCAGAAGCATCAAAAACAACTATATCAGCACCTGTAAGAATCTTGGCCGCATTTCTGCTCAGTTCATCCGGATAATCTGAAAGCGCCACACTTCTATTGGCAGACAATCCGGCTCCTGCTTTAACCCAGAACGTCTGGGCCTTTGCAGTTGAAAAGTACTTTATAAACTCCCTTGCCTGCGGAGTGTCATTAAACATTATACATACATCCCCGGCTCCTTCAATTGCATTTTTATACTTTGGATCTATAGTGGGGAATCCAAAGAAATTATAGTCCTTTCCGGGTACCAGGTCAGGAAACTGTTTTGCAATAAAACTCTGCATGAATGTTGCCTGATGGTGAAAATATGCACCAGGTGGATTTGTAAAAAGCGGCTGTGCGGCCTGTCCAAAATTCGTCGAGAGCACATACTGTTTTCCACCGTATATCATTTTATCATTTGCAACAATAGTGCCCCACATCTGCCATGCCTTCTTTATTTCCGGTGATGTCCATGCAAGTTTTCCCCTGTAC
>JALXDB010000032.1 GCA_026990615.1 Spirochaetota bacterium | reverse complement strand
GGGTTTTATTTTTGTGTCTTCCTGTATTTTACATATCGTTTTACTAAAATAGTCAATCCCGGGTAAAATCTAAAATTTCCTGCAAGATTGAAAATGGTCATACCGCAGTCTCTTTTGATATACAACAATTTCTACCTTCTTTTTTAAAATTGGTTAAAGCGTGTATCCTGGCTATAGATGCCCATTATTCTATTTATAATAATTGTTTTTTTGAATGAGCTTATAGATTTTAAAAACCCATTTAATACTGATTGGTGTAATCCAAATCTAAATACGTTTAATGATAAAAATATTTGAATAGCATCTGCCAGTGATTTAATAAAGCTAACATCTTTAAACTAAATAGCTTTATTTGAAAAATCAAATTATTATTTTATAGATACTTGTTAAGTTATTTTTGGAGCTGATAACATTAGTTGAAAACGACTCGGGGAGATTTTTAATACTATATGAAAGAACACTTTAATCTAATGTTTTTAGGAACGGGCTCTGATTCAGGCAAGAGCCTTTTCACTGCTGCTTTTTGCAGGATATTTAAACGCCGTGGAATAAGTGTTGCTCCTTTTAAAGCGCAGAATATGGCTTTAAACTCTTTTGTTACCATGGACGGCAGAGAGATGGGGCGAGCTCAGGTTATTCAGGCCTATGCTGCCGGCCTTCAACCGGACTGCAATATGAACCCTGTACTGTTGAAGCCGTCAGGAGGTAATAACATACAGGTAATAGTTCGGGGGCGTGTAGTTGAAACTACAGACTCCAGAGATTACTATGAAATGATCGGGAGAATTCGAGAAAAGGTTCTTGAGAGCTATACAGAGCTTTCCAATAGGTACGATGCGATAATTCTTGAAGGAGCGGGGAGTGCAGTAGAACTGAATTTGAAAGACCGGGACATAGTTAATCTCTCTATGGCAAGAGCGGTCAATTCGCCTTCTGTTTTGATTGGGGATATTGATAGGGGAGGAATATTTGCATCTTTAATAGGTAGTATTAAATTGATGGATGCAAGGGAACGAAAACTGATTATAGGATCAATTGTTAATAAATTCAGAGGAGATATTGTTTTATTTGAAGACGGTGTCAGGATACTTGAAAGAAAAATGAAACGGCCTGTGTTTGGTGTTATGCCGTATTTAAAAGATTTAGGTATTCCGGAGGAGGATAGCGTCCCCCTTTCTAAAGGGCTGAAGGGAAGCTATAAAATGGATTCAAAGGTAAAAATTGCCGTTGTGAGGCTCCCCTTTATATCCAACTATACGGATTTTGATCCCTTTGAAATCGAGGAGGATGTTTCTCTTGTATATATAGATGAACCTGACTATTTAGATAATTTTGATGCGGTTATAATCCCAGGAACAAAGAGCACAATACAGGATATGCTGTGGATGAAAAAGAGGGGTTTCGATGAAAAAATCCGCATGATTGCAGCTTCGGGCAGAATGGTAATTGGTATATGCGGAGGGTACCAGATGTTAGGAAGAAGTATAGAAGACCCTTACCATGTTGAGTCAGATGTCGATGAGACCGAAGGGATTGGGCTTATTGACATGAAGACGGTTCTAACAAAAGAAAAGAAACTTACAAGGGTCAGGGCTTTGAGTCTTCTTAGTGTTTTTGGTGGTAACATTGAAGTTACAGGATACGAAATCCATATGGGAGTAAGCAGACTTTCCTCACGACTGAAACCTTGCTTCAAGATTATCGAGAAAAACGGTATCCGTACGAGCTATTATGATGGTGCACAGAGCATGAAAAGAAATGTTTGGGGAACATATATCCATGGCCTTTTTGAAAACGATGCTTTCAGGTCCAACATGCTCTCCAGATTGGGGATTTCCCGTAGTTCTGGTTTAAACTACAGGGAATATCTCGAAAATCAGTTTGATAGGCTTGCAGATTCAGTTGAAGAAAATGTAAAAGTAGATGATATTATAAGAAGGGCTATCAATTTTAAGAGATTCAAAATAAGGGGAAAGGAATGGATTGGGCAATCTTAATACTGGGCAGCATTCTCGTAGGCATTGGTATAGTCGGCTGTATACTGCCGGTTATTCCAGGCCCGCCGTTTGCATATGCGGCTATTATTTTGAGTTACTTTTTATCCCGTCCACGACCTTACTCTCTAACGTTTATTATTTTAATGGGTGTTGTTACTGTAGTTGTTACACTGCTTGATTATATAGTTCCTTCTGTTGTGTCGAGAAAGTACGGAGCTTCAAAGTACGGTTCCTGGGGAGCCTTAATTGGTATGATTGCAGGCATGGTCCTGTTTCCTCCCTTCGGAATTTTTATAGGTGCTCTTCTGGGAGCTGTTCTATTCGAGCTAATTTTCAGACCTGATATAAAAAGATCCCTTAAAGCAGGGCTCGGTGTTCTGGTAGGAATAGTACTGGGCATTTTTATTAAACTTACTGCAACATCCATTATGGGGTACTATTTTATTAAATCTGCATTAAATAGCATCAGGTAGCAAACTTTGTTTAAAATTTAGACTGGAGGTATCTTTTGTATGAGAGAGGCAATTAAAATCTCGGTTCTTGGCGGCAGCGGTGTTTATACACCCGGCCTGGTAATGGCGTTGCTTGATAGAATAGAGGAGCTCCCAAGAATTAACCTCGTGCTTTGCGGTAGGACCGAGGAAAAACTAAAAGCAGTAGTAAAAGTGGCTGAATCTCTGGTTAAAGGCTTGGAAAATAAGATCAGGGTTG
>JALXDB010000031.1 GCA_026990615.1 Spirochaetota bacterium | reverse complement strand
TCTATCAGGTGGAGGATTTCCTCGTTTTTTAGATTTTCAATTTCTATTTCGGGAAAGTCTTCATAGGTAGAATGGTATCTTTTAATGGCGTGCTTTCTCACTTCGGGATGTGGATCATTGATTATTGTGTTGAAAAGGGATTTCTGGAATAATTCCTGATTGTCTGGGTTGAACTCGTCTATTAATGTTTTTCTGATTCTGTATTCCGGATCTTTAAACAGTTCAAAGAGCATCCTCTCTGTTGAGGTGTCCCTGTGATTCATTAAAATTATTAAACTGAAAAATCTGTATCTCCAGTCATTGTAGATTATCATCTCTTTTATAAGAGAGAAGTAATCATTAAGGATTTTTAATGCCTTTGCCCCGTTGAATTTGCTTCCATTACTCATATATGCAATCTTTTTTAGATAGCTTTCATCTTTTTTCAACCATTCCAGAAAAAGCTTCTTCAACTTTTCGCTTATCAGAGCATGTTTAAAACAGAGAAAGTATCCATCTTCTATTTCAAATGAGAGGACACCTTTGAAGTACTGTTTATCGGCATACTGTTTTAAAGCCTGAACCCATGAACCGGCCAGGTTTGTTTTGTAGAGGAAATCCTTTGCCTTTTCCAGCTCTGTGTCTCTCAGCATTTTTACAATCAGTTTGCTTTTTTTTACTATATACTCCTCTGGATATCTATCTGTTAGAATCTCATAATTATCGGATATTGCGGTCTTTAAAGTTTTTATGAATCTGTTTTGTTTTATAAAGAACAAGATTAGAAGAACTATTACTCCGATTAGAATTAAGAACCCGGCCATCATGATATAGCTCACAGCGTTGAACTCCATCAGCATTTTGATTATAGTTGACATAGTATTAACCCACCTTTTCTAATACTTTATAGATTTCTATAGGTTCATCCTTGCCTTTTACCTTCACGGGGTTTAGCCTTTTCAGTTTAAACCCTTCTCCAAGAAAAGATTTTGTTCTTTCAGTTATAATAATTTCTCCCGGCCCTGCAACACCCTCCAGCCTTGATGCAATGTTTACCGTATCTCCTATAACAGTATAGTCAAGCCTCCTTGATGATCCCAGATTGCCCGCAACCAGCGGTCCTGTGTGCATACCGATTCCAATTTTTAGATTGCTTGCCTCTCCCCGGAAAAATTTTCTATTCGGATTCTCCACCGCTTTCTGTATTTCGAGAGCACAGCTAACGGCCAGCCTTGCGTCCTCCTCCCTGGTTTGCAGGGGAACTCCCCATGCAGCCATTATACAGTCACCGATAAACTTGTCTATAAAACCTCTGTACTTTATTATTATTTCAACTGCCTCGCTAAAATATTCATTGAGAACCTTGACTATGTATTCTGGATCCTTCCCTTCAGAAAATGAGGTATAACCCCTTATATCCGCGAAAAATATTGTGGCTTCTTTTTTATCTCCCCCGAGATGTATTAAATTGGGATTCTGTACCAGCTTGGAAACGATTTCCTGGGATAGGTACCTTGAAAATATATCCTTTATGATTCTTCTCTCCTCTTTTACTTTCAGGTAATTTTTCTCAAGCTCTTTTTCTCTGCTCTGATCTGTAAATATAAAGGTAGTTCCCTCGAAACGTCCCCTTTTTGTTTTCAGGGGTGTAATGTTAACCGAAAAGTCTATTTCCTTATCCCCTCTATTATAGATTCCTTCAGCGCCCATGACTTCAAGGCCCTTTTTCATTGGCAGGTCAAAATGTGAAAGCATTTTTTTGCTCATTCCATCCGCCAGAACTTCTTTAAGATTTCTGCCTATATCACTTTTTTTAAGAAGAAACCTCTGGGCTGCCGATTCATTGAAAAACTTTATATTGCCGTTTGAGTCAGTTGTTATCAACATGTTTGTCATGGAAGAAAAGATGTTTTCCTGGTATCTTTCGAGAGACTCTATTTTTCTTGTATAATCGCGGAGCTGCTGGTGTAAAATGGAGTTGTGAAAGTACTGTCCTGTTAATTTTGAGATTGATTCTACGACATCTAAAAGAGACCTTGTAAAGAAATATTTTTTTCTGGAATTTACAACGATAAAGCCGTATATCTTTTTAGCAGATCCGATTGGAGCAGCTATGCCTGATTCCATCCCTTCGGAAAGTAGTACATCTATAAAGGGACTTGGTTTTTTCTCTGTTAAAACAACTGTTTCCCCTGATTCAATAATAAATTGAAAGGGGTCATTGTCCGGATTGAGAATTTCGGGGGGGAGATACTTTCCTCTTCTGTAAAGTAATCTAATTTTATCCCTATCATAACTGTAAAAACAGGCAAGATCACACCCTGTTATATCGAACACCTGTTCAACAAGAGTGGAGATTATATGCTTTACATTAAGGTTTTTTGCTATAATTTCCCCTGCCGAGAGGATTCTTTCATAAAGTTTGTACATTTTAATACCTCGGATTCATGTATGGCGAAAAATGTTTGCCCTATTAGCAGGTAGATAACATTTTATCCTAGTTGACATTTTTTTCAACATTTTTGTTTTTTACAGGTTCGTTAATTTCTTGTTAAAATCCTCAATAATTTTTGATTTTGAATAAAGGTATAGACTATAATTTTATAAAAAGGATGAACTGATTGTCAGGAGAAGCTGCTATGAGGAAAAAGAAGAAGACTGGTTCAATATTTTTGAAGATATTAACCCTATTTTCTATCATTATGCTGCTTGTTTTCCTTATCGTGGGAACAACTCTCGTCTCCTTTTATCTTCTGAAGGATGATGGAAACGCCATTAACATTTCGGGAAGCGAGCGTATGAGATCTATGCTGCTTGGATTTGCTACCAATATGTATATAAATAGTCTTGAAAAAGGAGCGGAAGACAGACACCTGAAAAAGGTAATTGAAGAAGAACTTAACAGATACCAGACTTTTCTGGATGGATTGAAGTATGGAAATGAAGAGCTTGGCCTATCTCCTACAAAAGACCCTGATATTCTTGCTTCACTGGATGCTGTCTACAAACTGTGGAATCCATATAAACAGGCCATCGAAAAGATAATAGGTAATACAACCCTTAAAGAAAAAGAGATTTTGAGAAAGTACATCACCTTTGATAAGGCTCTTGAGCTTAAAAATACTGTACATAAGAGTGTTCAACTTTACAATAAAAAATCTAATTACAAAATTATGATGGCAAAAACTATAGAGATTGGTTTTCTGGGAATCTCTGTCTTTGTATTTGTTATAACAATTATTCTATTAAGAAAAATTGTCAAACCTATAAATATTATTGCTTACAAGCTTCAGGATATTGCAGAGGGTGAGGGGGACCTAACAAAAACAATTGATGTTAAATCCAACGATGAAACGGGCAAGCTGGCAGACAATTTCAACAAGTTTGTAAGGAAGCTGAGGGGTGTTATTTCGGATATTATCGAAATATCTAACAGACTGCTGGGTTCATCGGATAATATGAGAGAAACAACTGCTTCATTTTCCGAGATAACTCAGAGCCAGGCAGCTTCAGTTGAAGAGGTTAGTGCAACCACAGAGGAAGTATCGGCAGGAATGGAGAGTATTGCGAACAACACAATATCTCAGTTTGCAAGTCTCGAAGATCTGCTTAAAAAGATGGGAGAGCTTTCAGATCTCCTCGAAGTGATAAACAACAATATTCAGCGTTCCGTGAAGATAACCCATGAGATGGCAGAAAACGCAAAAGCTGGGGAAGAATCCTTAAAAATGATGAACGAAAGCATTTTGAAGATAAAGGAAAGTTCCGACAGGATGGATTACATTATCAGGATCATCAATGATATTTCTGAACAGATCAACCTTCTTTCTCTAAACGCCTCAATAGAATCCGCAAGGGCGGGAAGTGCAGGCAGAGGATTTGCAGTCGTGGCCGATGAGATATCCAAACTTGCCGACCAAACGGCTGAAAGTATTAAAGAGATAGATAAACTGATAAAGAACAATGTTAATGAAATAAAGAGGGGTTTTTCTCAGGTAGAAAATACTAACAGTAAGATCGGTCAGATAATTGAAGGCGTGAATGAAATTGTCGGGGTTATGGATGAACTGTCAAACTACATGGAGAAACAGAATGAAGTGAGCAGGGTAGTCAACTCCAACGCTGAAAATGTAAGAGAGAGGACGGAAGAGATAAAGAATGCTACCGAAGAACACAAGCATGCTATAAATGAGATTGCAAAGGGAACGGAAAATATAAGTGAGAGAATCCAGGAGATTGCAATAGGCTCAAGAGAGATGGCAGAGACTGCCGAAAAGATTGCAGAAATGGCTGAAACACTTATGGATAGGGTAGGATTCTTCAAAGTTTAATAGTATAAGTTGTTATTAATGTTCTGGCATATCGTTTATACAAACTACTCCCATATTTCTTATCTTTATGGGCGAGATAGAGTTTTTACCAAAGAGATTCTCTATAAAGCTGGTGTATTTATCCACCAGGAAATCCCTGATATAAACCTGTATAGTGCCTGAAAATCCTCCGCCGTGCACCCTGTATGCACCGTCCCGGCCAATTACTGCCTCTGAAAGGGCAAGGGCAATATTTAATTGCTGGGAGGCCGGGTCAGATGGATTGAAAGAATTCTGAAGCCACTTTTGAGATGAATCGCCCGATTCTTTTACCAGCCTTAGAAAAAGGTCAAAGTTCCTGTTTTTTAGGGCCTCTATCTGTTTTAATACCCTGCTGTTCTCCATAATAAAATGGTATGCTCTTAGAAAGGCCCTGTCGCCGAACATACGTGTTAAACTTTGTATATTTTCTATAAGCTGCCCCAATGTTATACCCCTTAGAACATCTCTGTTAAAATAGCCGGCCACTGACTTCATTTCGGCTGTGATTGAAGCGTATTCATCGGTAAGACTTTCATGCCCTTTGCCGGTGTTTACAATGAAAAGCCCGTATCCCTTTTCCGGAAAGTCTGTTTTTATATTTGTTATCAAAGGATTTGAAAAATCTTTGAAGTCGATTCCAACTATTCCGCCGTAGGCTATAGATATTTGATCCATAAGCCCGCAAGGTTTGCCAAAAAATACGTTTTCGGCATACTGGGAAATATGGCAGAGCTCTATAGTTGGTATGCTACAGTTGTTGAACAATCTGTTGAATACTGTTGAAATCAGTAGCTCAAAAGAGGCGGAGGAGCTGAGCCCGGAGCCCACTTTAACGTTGCTCATGCAGTATGCGTTGAATCCGCCGGTCTTGTATCCTTTCTCTTTGATTCTGGATGCAATTCCCCTTATTAAAGCCTCTGTTTTTCCTTTTTCTTCGGGATGAATTTTAGTATCGTCTATGTTTACAATGAAAGGCTCCCTGTAATCTTCTGAGTAAAGGACAACTGTTGTGTCATTTCTGGGAGATACAACGGCGATAATATCAAGGTCAATTACGGCGGCAAGAACGATACCGCCGTTATGGTCTGTATGGTTCCCTCCGAGTTCCGTTCTGCCCGGTGAACTGAAGATGAAGAGTTCATCACTGTTTGGGAAAAGTTTGTTAAACTTTCTGACAGCATGTGTGTATCTACCTTTATGTTCACCCTGCCTGCTTTCGGGGTAGAGTTCTAAAATTATACTGGCAAACATGTTGCTGTCCAAGAAATTGTCTATATTTCTTTTATTTATTTTCACCATGAACAGCACCTCCATAATTTTACTGTACTCATATAAGCAGGTAGATGGTATTAGGCTATACCAGAATAATTGATATTTACCCGTTACTCACCGTTTTTACTGTGTTCTGTGCAGAGTTCAACCATGGTCTTTTCTCCAAACCAGTTGGAAGCCGGTATTAAAAGTTTATTGTAATTTTCCGCTTCTGTAAATGCATTGTGCAGGATTTTTTTAAAGTTACGATCCCTTGCAAGATGGTGGTCGTATATGATTGTTTTTGTTGAGATATTTTTTAATATTTCTATGATATTCTGTTCAGCCCTCCTCATATTAATTCTGTTTATCATATAGCCGAACAGATAAGTGGGAGGCCCATCGATGAGCAGTAGCTCTGGATCTTCGGAAATTATCCATAAAGCGTAATCTTCGATGAATGGACCCTGAATATCGGATGTGAAAACTATTTTTCCGCCGGCAGTTTCAAGTGTAAGACCAACTGTCCATCCTATTCTGTCAAATTCTATTCCATGAAACATAGGTTTTGTAAACTTAATTGTACACGATTTGAATTTAAACGTTTTTCCATCGATAAAACGAACAATTATTTTATTGTTTTTTTATTTTTCCTAACCAGTGCTCTTTTCGCCAAAGCTCATCCGCGAGTTTTAGAAATCTCCTGTAACCACGGCTTAGAAGCTCTTTTCTTCTTTTGGTGTAGCTTCCAAAATCTTTTTTCAGCGCTTCCGGAATTTCCTTTAACGGATCCGGGATTTCCTTTAGTCCAGGGGGCTAGAATATAGATTTTTTATCGATGTCCAGCAGGCCGGTTAATTCGGTATAGAGAACCCTTGCCCTTTTCCACTGGGAGAGATTTATAAATGTATTTGGATCTTTTAAGAGTATTTCCTTTTCAAGGTATACTTCTGGCAGAGACGATGGGTATATAAAATGGTCATGGGGGAAATGAGTAATCACCACTACATCGGCTCTTTAGGTAAAATGTTTTATCTCCTGTTTTGCCTATTCTTCTAGATATATTTTTTCTGAATCTTCAAGTGGAAACCCCAGCTGCATGGATACTGCTCCGGGATCAATCAATACGTTTGTATCGGGTGTTTCGACAAATATACAGGAGGATTTAGCTCCGTATGAATCAAACCATGCTAAAAATACCTTTACATTTTCTGAGATAACGACAGGTCTGTTTAGAATCTTTTCAAGTGTTATAATGGGAATTTCCACTTTTTTCGACCATGCAATTAGTTCAAATGGATTTTTCAAAGAATTTAATGGCTTCAAATATCATGGATTTGTACATTCCTACATCGGCATCCACGGCGACCTCTGCATTCGGATTTTTCCCCGAAATTCCATATATATCAACTACTGTTGCTCCTGTAGTGTATTCACCTCTTGTTTCAATGTCAACGTGGTATTCCTTAACTTTTAGAATATCTTTATTTATTGTGTACGCGACTGTAAGGGGATCATGAAGTGGAGCTCCTTCTATACCGTAGTACTTCAGGTTGGATTGGGCAAAGTACCAGAGAAGGTGGCCAATTATTCTTGATAGAGATTTTTTTGAATTTTTTAAAGTTTTTATCTCTTCAAAGGTAAATACACATCTGTTTGTAACATCAAGACCAACCATTGTTATTGGAATTCCCGAATCAAAAACGACTTTCGCGGCTTCAGGATCAACGTATATATTAAACTCGGCGGATGGAGTAATATTTGAGTCGTGAATGGCACCTCCCATCAGTACAATTCTTTCAATTCTGTTTTTAATCTCCGGCGCTTTTAGTATAGATATGGCTATATTGGTCAGGGGGCCCGTTGCCACTATATATATTTTGTCTTTTGATTTTTGGAGAGTATCAACAATAAAATCTATTGAGTTTGTTTGAATGCCCATGGTTTTTGGTTCCGGTAGTTCGGCACCGTCGAGCCCCGAAATACCGTGAAACTCGGGAGCTGTCTTTAGATCTCTTAATATTGGCTTTTCCGATCCTCTTGTTACAGGTATACCTTTTACACCAAGCAATGTCAGGATTTTAAGTGCATTGTTGAATGTTTTATCCACAGTCTGGTTTCCCGCAACTGTTGTGATACCAAGCAGGTTGATTTCTGGGCTTGAAAGGGCCAGAATAATTGCAACCATATCATCATGTCCTGGATCACAGTCAAGTATTATATTTTTCATGGGTTAGGCTCCCGGGTATTATTTTTAATCATTATAGTGGTAAAAGAGGTGTGGTTGTAGCATTTTGCGCTATTTGCTAGCAAAATTATGAAAATAATTCTATTATTCATATCCCAGATGGCTGTAGTTGCCGTATTTTCTTGCAGCCTTAAGCATAGCTATGTAGTTTTCCGGTTTTACCTTTGAATGAATGGAATTGGCGGAGGCAATCATATATCCTCCTCCAGGGGCAACTTCCAGTATGGTTTTCTTTACCGTTTCTTCCACAACATCCGGAGACGACTCGCTTAAAACTTTACCCGTATCAATATTACCAATAACGCACACCCTGTCGCCGAACTTTTCCTTAACCTCCTTTATGTTCATCCCCGCTTCCGGGTCAAGAGGGTGGATACCATCGATGCCTGTATTGATTATCATTTCAAGTATGGCGTTTATATTTCCATCGGTGTGTTTGATAACGTAAGCCCCTTCATTTTTAGCTGCTTCTACTACCTCGCGCATTCCGGGAAGAAAGAATTCTTCAAAATGCTTTGGAGACATCAGGGGGCCATCATTGCCGCCGTAGTCATCGCCAAAAACTATGAGGTCTGCCCCCAGAGAGACCGCTTCTTTAATTAGTTCTTTTGTATGATCAACTGCTATTCTGACAAGTTTTCTGACAAGGTCTGGATTGATAATTAAATCCATAAGTAGATTGTCCATTCCTCTAAGGTATGTTGGATAGCTAAATGCGTCGTGCATATGCATGCCAACCATTTTTCTTCCTTTAAAGCGCTCCAGCAGGTTTCGCAGATATCTGAATCTGTACGGATCATGGGGGTCAGGAGGTGTATAATTGTCGAGGTCTTCCTCCGATTTTATTGGCCCTTCCATAGGGAAGGATACAGTCTGGCCTGTGTCTCTCCTTATTTCACCCCATTCTGTTTTAAATGTTTTTGTTTCTCTATCGATTATTTCCACTCTGTAGTTCAGTGATGGCGTGCCTGTGAGCACTACATCTAAATCGTACATTTCAGCAAAATCTTCGTAACTGCACTTCGGACAGGCCCCTTTTATAACTCTTTCATCTATCATTAACTCGAAGGTTGGAACCATATCCGGTTGCTCAAGATTCAGTGCGGCCGCTGCCCTCTCATAATTTGTCATTATTTGTTCTCCAAATAACAGATTTCGCCAATAATTATAACGTTAATTATAATATTTGTAAATTTTAAAATAATATCTTGCGGTTTATATTTAGGTTTATATTTTTTTTT